>JAGODN010000307.1 GCA_017998195.1 Desulfobulbus sp.
GGACAGCCGTTCCCGTTCGGTTGCGCCGGTCAGCGGCACATCGGCCAGCAGCGGGGTCTTGTCCTTGAGTGCAAGAGCACAACTGTTCTGTGATGGCAAGGTGTTACCTGCTTGGGCAAAGTGGCTGGAAGGTGTCCGCTACCTTGCCATAAGCGCATCGGGATGAAAAGGAATTTTTCACGGCCGGACCGGGCGGGTCGGACGGCGCCGGGTGCGGTCGCGGCGCGGATCAGTTGGTCGAGCTGATCCTCCTGCCGGTCTGCCCCACCGGCTGCCTGTAGCCCTGGAGCACCTCGTTGCCCCGGCGCAGGGCTCTCCGTTCGCTCTGCTGCACGGCCAGCACCGCCTTGAGGTGGGGCAGGAGCCGCTGGTTGCGCTCCTGGATCTCCTGCATGAGGCTGAGCAGTTCCAGCACCCGGCCCTCATGGCCGTCGTCGCCCTGGCCGAGCAGGGCGAGCACCCGGCTGTCGTCGGCCCGCACCGACTCCTGCAGTTCGGTCATGGTCCGGCAGAGCCGGTCGATGCCCTGGTGGTCGCCACGGTACACGGCCTGTTCGATCTCCGCGTTCAGTCGCGCCAGTTCCCGGTACTGGCCGATGGTCCGGTCAAGCAGTGCGGCGCCCATCTCACATCGCCACGGCCAGGGGTTTGTAGGCGGCCATGGCCGCGGCCGCAGAGGCCACGGGCGCGGCCAGGGTGGTCACCGCGGCCGCTGCCCTGGCCACGGCCACGCTCTTCGCGGCGCCGGCGCCCTGGTGCTGCTCGGCCCGGTTGATCTCGATAGCCTCGGCCCAGGTGGCGCGCAGGTCGGCGAGCAGCCCCTTGACCTCGACCAGCGGCTCCGCATCGTTCTTCAGGTTGGCCTGCATCATCCGCTGCAGCATGTATGCGTAGAGCGCGGTCAGGTCGTCGGCCAGGGCCGGGGCCTGGGAGCGGTCCAGGGTGGCGGCGAACTCCGCGACAATGGCCGAGGCCTTGTTGATGCCGTGGGTCCGCTGCTCGATCCGCCCGTCCTCGATGGCCTGGATGGCCTGGGCGAGGAAACGGCCGGCGCCGTCGTAGAGCATGAGCAGGAGCTGCTCCGGCGAGGCGGAGAGGACCGTGTTGGCCAGGTACTGGTTGGTGTATCCGTTCATTGTTTGTTTCCGCTCATCATGTTGGTGATCGCCGTCATCTGCTGGCTCAGGTAGCTGGATTGGGCGTTGAGACCGCTGATCAGGCTTTCCATGGCGCTGAACTGTCGCTCCAGCATCTGCTGGCGTTTTTCCAGCCGCATCTCCATGGAGGTGATGCGCGTGTCCAGGCGCCGCAGGTTGCTGTCAATGCTGTCCTTGCGGCCCTTGAGCAGGCCGCTGACGCTGTCGGTGAGGGTGTCCAGGTAGTCCTGGAACTGGCCGGCTATGCCGTCCACGCCGTTTTCCCCGGCCAGCAGGCTGACCACGCTGTCCAGGTTCCCGTCGATGGCCGCGTTCAGGGTTTTTTCGTTCACCTGCAGGGTGCCGTCCTTCCGGGTCTCGAAGCCGAGCTGGGAAAGGGCGGTGAACACGCCGCTGTTGGCCAGCGGCTGGGTGAGCATGGTCTGCAGCCGTCGCTTGATCGTGCCGATGCCGGAATCGCCGCCGAGCACGCCGCCTTTGGCGCCGTTCATGGCCGACTGGCTGGTGATGAAGCCGACCACCTCGTTGTAGCCCTTGGCAAACCCTTCGATAGTCGCCTTGATGCTGTCCCGGTCGGTGGTCACGTTCAGGCTGGTCAGGGTGCCGACCTCGGCCCTGGTCAGGTCCAGGCTCACGCCCGGGATCGCCTCGGTGAGCGTGTTCGAGTCGCTGTAGATGTCGATGGTGTCCACCCGGATGTGCGCCCGGGTGGCCTGCTGCACGGGCGCGCCCAGGTCGAGGGCAATGCCGCCGCCCAGGCCGCTGGCGTCCAGGGCGAAAGACTTGGCCGGGTCGTTGCCGGTGAGCACCAGGCGAAAGGGCGTGGCCGAGCCGTCGTTGATGATCGACGCTCTCACGCCCAGGTCGGCGGTGTTGATGGCGTTCATGATGCCGGTGAGGCTGTTCTGCCCCTCGCCGATGCCGATGGTGCGCGCGGTCACGTCCCCGTCCAGGGTCAGGGTCATGGTGCCGGTACCGAAGATGGCGTCCGTTTTGCTGGCCACGCCCGCGCTCACCGACTTCTGCACCTGGGCCAGCGACACCACCTCCACCTGGTAGCTGGCCCCGGCCTGGGCGCTGCTGTCCACCCGGGCGGTGAGCAGGGCGTCCGAACTCTGCAGGATCGAACGCTGCAGCAGGGTGTTGGCGTCGCCCAGCTCCCTGATACCGTCGGCAAAGGATTTGAGCTTGGTGTCCAGCTCGGTGAAGGCCTTGAGCCGGCTGTTCAGCCAGGTCTTGTCCTTCTCCAGCAGGCTGAGCGGCCGGCGCTCCAATTCCATCAGCTGGTCGATGATACTGCTGGTGTCCAGTCCCGTGGCCAGGCCGCCGAATTGAATGGTCATGATCGCATCTCCGCGGGGGCTCAGCTGACGGTGTCCACAAGGTTGCCGCGCAGCTCTTCAAGATGCCGGCTCAGTTCGAGCAGTTCCTCGGACGGGATCTGGCGGATCACCTCGTCGGTTTCCCGGTCGGTGATCTTGACCACGAGTTCGTCGGTGCCGCTGTCGCGCTCGAAGCGGACCGAGTAGAGCCCGTCCTCGGTGATGGTTTTGATCTGGTTGAGCAGTTCTTCCGGCGGCAGGTGCCGCTCTTGGCTGCTGTTCTGTGCTTCCCGGTGCTCCTCCCGGCCGCGCTCCACCTGCCGGGCCGGTTCATTCATCCGCGGCGGACTGGCGACCGCCGTACCGATGGCCTCGATCTGCATGGATTATCCTCCCTGTCCTGGGGAAAAAAACGGGGCCGGGGGGACCGGGTGACCGGTCCCCCCGGGAGAGAGGCTTACTGGAGCAGGCTCAGGGCCAGCTGCGGCGCCTGGTTGGCCTGGGCCAGGATGGCCACACCCGCCTGCTGGAGGATGTTGCTCTTGGTCATGGCCGAGGTTTCCTGGGCGATGTCCGCATCGAGGATGCGCGAGCGGGCGGCCGAGATGTTCTCGGCGCTGTTGTTCAGGTTGGCGATGGTCGATTCGAACCGGTTCTGGACTGCACCGAGGCCACCACGGATTCCATCGACAGCTGCCAAGGCATCATCGATGTTCTTGATGGCGGTTTGAGCGGTGGTGTTGTCGGTGACTTGAACATTTGCTTTTGCAACGCCAGCGCCCACGGCCACGGGATCGGTCGAGGAATCGCCGTCATCATCAAACGTCGTTTTTAAATCCGCTGCTTTTGCAGAAGCAATAGTGAACGAAATTACTTCAGTTTTTGTTGCGCCAGAATCACTGTTGGCGCCTACCTGGAACGTGGCAGCAGTAGTAGCAAAATCACCATTGATAACAGCCTTGCCGTTGAATTTGGTCGTTCCTGCAATACGATCAATCTCTTCGACCAACTGGTCGATCTCAGCCTGGATAGAGGCACGGTCTGACGC
>JAGODN010000308.1 GCA_017998195.1 Desulfobulbus sp.
TGCCCACCGTCCTCTTGACAGGAGCCACCGGCTACATCGGCCGCCGCCTGGAGAAGATCCTGCGCGAACAGCCGGACGTGCAGCTCCGCCTGCTGGTGCGCAACGCCCGCAAACTCACCGCCAAAACCCGCAGCTGCGCCGAGGTGGTCGAAGGCGACACCTTCAACCACGAGGCGCTCGACCGCGCCCTGGAAGGGGTCGACACCGCCTACTACCTCATCCACTCCATGGGCACGGGCAGCGATTTCAGCCGGCTTGACCGGGTGAGCGCGGAGAACTTCCGCAACGCGGCCATCGCCCGCGGCGTCAAAAAGATCATCTACCTCGGCGGTCTGGGGCTGCGCGAGTCCGCCTCCAAGCACCTGGCCAGCCGCATCGAGACCGGCGAGATCCTCTCCGGCCGGCCGGAGAGCATCCGCACCCTGTGGTTCCGCGCCGGGGTGATCATCGGTGCGGGCAGCACCAGCTTCGAGATGGTCCGTCACCTGGTGGAGAAGCTGCCGCTGATGATCACCCCCCGCTGGGTGAAGACCCTCACCCAGCCCATCGGCATCGACGACGTCATCGCCTACCTGGCCGCCGCGCTCCGCCTGGAGGCGGCCGAAGACCTGGTGATCGACATCGGCGCGCCGGCCATGAGTTTCCTCGACATGCTTCGCCAGACCGCGCGCGTGCTCGGCCTGCGCCGGCTGATCGTGCCGGTGCCGCTGCTCAGCCCCCGGCTCAGTTCCTACTGGCTGACCCTGATGACCCCGGTGCCCTACAAGGTGGGCGCGGCCCTGGTGGAGGGGCTCAAGTCCGAGACCCTGGTGCAGAACGACCATGCCCGCCGGTATTTCCCGGAAATCACCCCGGCTCCCTTTGACGAGAGCGTGCGCCGGGCCATGGACGAACTCGAGAACGACCTGGTGATCAGCCGCTGGTGCGACTCGAGCGCGGGTATCGCCTGCGACATCCCGGAGCAGTCCGAGCCGGGCCGCACCGTGTTTCGCGACCAGCGGCAGCGATCGTTTGCCGGCCTGCCGGCCGCGCGGGTGTTTGCGGCCATGGTCAGCCTGGGCGGTGAAAACGGCTGGTTCGCGCACAACTTCCTCTGGCGGGTGCGCGGCCTCATGGACAAGCTGGTGGGCGGCTACGGCCTGAACCGCGGCCGGCGGGTGGGCAACACCCTGCGGGTGGGCGATGCCCTGGATTTCTGGAAAGTGGCGGACATCGTCCCGAACAAGCGCCTCCTGCTGCTCGCCCAGATGAAGCTGCCCGGCAAGGCTTGGCTGGAGTTCGACCTGCAGGGCGAGACCCTCACTCAGACCGCCCACTTCATCCCGCACGGCCTGCTCGGCCGGCTCTACTGGTACGCGGTGCTGCCCTTCCACCATTTCGTGTTCGCCGATCTGTGCAAGGGGATCATCGACCGGGCCGCCTCCCTGGGCGACACCCCGGAGCAGGCCGAGGAATAGCCGGATGCCGGGACTGCCCCGGCGACCGATCACGAGACCCGCATGGAACTGCTCCTGCTCCCCCTGCTCATCCTGATCAACGGCGTGTTCGCCCTGTCGGAGATCGCCGTGCTCTCGGCGCGCGAGGCCCGGCTGCGCGCCCTGGCCGACCAGGGACGACCCGGCGCGGGCTCGGCGCTCGGCCTGAAACGCAATCCGACCGTCTTTCTCTCCACCATCCAGATCGGCATCACCATGGTGGGCATCCTCAGCGGCGCCATCGGCGAGACCGCCCTGGTGGAGCCGCTGGGCCGATGGCTGAGCACGGTGCCGGTGCTGGCGCCGCATGCCGACCTGCTCGCCCTGGCCGTGGTGGTCATTGGCCTCACCTGGGTGTCGGTGGTGGTGGGCGAACTGGTGCCCAAGCAGCTCGGTCTGCTCCAGCCGGAGCGGGCCGCCACGCTGGTCGCCCGGCCGATGCGCTCCCTGGCCCGCATCGGCCGGCCGCTGGTCTGGCTGTTGAGCACCTCGTCCGGCCTGATCCTGCGGCTCATCGGCGCGCATCGCCGGCCCGAGACCGGTATCTCCGACGAGGAGATCCGCCTGCTCATGGCCCAGGGCGCGGAGGCCGGCGTGTTCCACCGCAGTGAACAGGTGCTGGTCGCCAACGTGCTCCGACTCGACCAGCAGCCGGTGAAGGCGATCATGACCCACCGCAAGGATATCTACACCCTGGACCTGAACCGGTCGCAGGAGGAACAGCGCGAGACGCTCGGCCGCTGCCCCTATTCGCGCATCATCGCCTGCCGCGGCGGGCTCGACGAGGTGGCCGGCCTGCTGCGCACCGCCGACCTGCTGCCCGCCGCCCTGGCCGATGCGCCGCTTGAGATCGGCCGCCACCTGCGCCCGCCGCTCTACCTGCCCGAATACCTGACCACCACCCAGCTGCTCGAGAATTTCCGCAAGGCCCAGCTGCAGTGCGCCCTGATCGTCGACGAGTACGGCGACATCCAGGGGTTTGTGACCCTGACCGACGTGCTCACCGCCATTGTCGGCGAGGTGCCCACCGCCCGGGGCACGGACGACCGGGAGATCGTCCGCCGGGAGGACGGTTCCTGGCTGGTTGACGGCGGCGTGGCCATCGAGCGGGTGCGGCTGCTGCTCGCCCTGCGCCGGGACCTGCCCGGCGAACGGGCCCGCGCCTACCACACCCTGGGCGGCTTCGTCATCCACGTGCTCGGCCGCATCCCCCAGGAAGCCGAGTATTTCGAGGAACAGGGCTTCCGCTTCGAGGTGGTCGATATGGACAGCACCCGCATCGACAGGATCCTCATCACCCCGGTGGCGCCCGCCGCCGAGCCGGCCACCACACAGTAGCCACCCCCCATTCTTTTCCCGACCTCCGACCGCATGATCGTTCCCACCCGTATCACGGGCATGGCTCGCTCGCACCCTTCACCAGCGGCCCGGCCGGTAGTGTAGTAGGAGCGGGCCATGCCCGCGATGATGTTGCTTTGATCGTTCCCACGCTCCAGCGTGGGAACGCCATCCTGACGCTCCCGCGTCACCAAATCGGCAGCACCCCCTGCCGGGTGGCGTTCTTTTCTTTGCCTGCCCAAAGAAAAGAACCCGTCGTGTGGTCTGCGCCACACCACTGCGAAAGGGCAGCCCTGCCGCTGAGACGACCCCGGTCGCCGGGGTGCGGAACCGGCGGGGCAAGAACTCGCTGCGCTCAGACAGCTTGCCCCTTTTTCCCGGTTCCGCACCCCGCCGCCCGGCTCAGCGCCAAAGGGCTGTTTGCTTCCCCGGAGACCCGTCCTGCCCCGAACCGTCCGCTTGGCGGGGCCAGCGCTCTTCACCGCGGCAGGGAAGTCTGGTGCCTTGATCGTTCCCACGTGAATCGCTGGCGTTGCCTGCTCCCACCCTTCACCAGTGGACCGGCCGGTAGCGTAGATAGGGGTAGGGAGAACCGGTTGAGTTCCCGGTCCCCCCTCCCTCCGAACCGGACAGGCGGATTTCCCGCATCCGGCTCTCCAGTCAGTGGTTTCCACAGCGGGACTGGCGGACGGCCTCGTAGGC
>JAGODN010000029.1 GCA_017998195.1 Desulfobulbus sp.
CGCGCACAACCTGCCCAGCAGGGGGGGCGGATGGTGGAGCCTGCCGCCCTTGTCCGTGGGGCTGATGATGAACACGCCCAGGTCGCGGGCCGCCGCCTGCTCGAGTACCGCGGTGTGGCGCCGGAAAATGGCGTACCAGTGCAGGTTGACATAGTCGAAACCGCCGTCGCCGCGGTGGCGAACCGCGTCCAGGAGCACCTCGGTCGGGCCGTGGCCGGAAAAGCCGACCCAGCCGACCTAGCCACGGGCCTGCAGCCGCCGGGCCGCGGCCAGGCAGCCGCCGGGCCGGCAGGCGTGCCACAGCGCCCGGTGGTCGTTGACACCGTGCAGGGCGAGCAGGTCGACCCGCCCGACCCGCAGCCGGCGCAGGCTGTCCCGCACCGCGGCACTGAACTGTTCCGGGTCGGCGCAGGGCTGTACCTTGGTCTGCAGGATGACGCGGTCGCGGCCCACCTCCTCCAGCACCCGGCCGAGCTGACGCTCGGAGGAGCCGTAGCCCCGGGCCGTCTCGAAATGGTCGATGCCCAGGCGCAGGGCCTCGCGGGCCACGGCCAGCATGGTCCGCTGGCTGTTCGGGTCGATTTGCTCGTCGGCCACGTCCTGCCAGGACTGCATGGCGCGCATGAAGCCGGCGGAGAGTACCGGCAGGCGCAGCCCGGTGCGGCCGAAGCGGCGGCGGGGCACAGCGGCGGGAGCATCGGCCGGCGCCACGCCGACGCTGGGGTTCGGGTCTTTTTTCATCGCGCAACCGACTGTACTTTCCGCACATCCCACGGTATAGGAGGGGGCGGGGCGACCGGCGCACCAACCACCGGCCGCCGCCCCTCCTGTTCACCCTCTCTGCAAGGACTGCCAATGGCTCCCCTGCGCTGCGTCTGCACCCTTCTCCTGGCCCTGTTCTGTGTGCTGGCCGCCGCCGGCGTCCGGGCCGAATCGCTGCGGTTGCCGCTGACGGTTGACCTTGAGCTGCTGCGCACCCTCATCGTCCAGCAGGCCTACCCCATCCCCGGAGAAAAGGCGAGCATCCTCAACATGGGCCAGGGCTGCAACCAGATCGCCCTGCTCTCACCCCGGGTGAGCGTGGACCAGGGGTACCTGCGCTATCAGACCGGGGTGGCGATCAAGTGGGGCACGCCGGTGATGGGCGCCTGCGTCACCCCGTTCACCTGGGAGGGGTCGGTGGTGCTCTGGCAGCGGCCGCGCATCAACGGCCAGTGGCAGCTGAGCTTCGAGACCGTCAACTCGGTGGTGCTCGACACGACCGGCCGCCAGATCAAGGCCGTGGACCTGCTGTGGAACCTGATCAAGGACCACGTGCACGGCTACCTGGGCAGGATCGCCATCAACCTGGCCCCGCCGGTGGCCGACATGAAGGCGAGCCTGCTGCCCATGTTCGGCCCCGGTCAGCAGGCCATGGCCCAGCGGTTCCTCGCCTCCATGCGGCCGGAGCAGCCGGTGGTGCGGGCCGAAGGCGTGCAGCTGCACATCCTCGCCGAGATCGACCTGCCGCCCCGCACCGAGGCGCCGCCGCCGGCCCCGGCCAGCCAGCAGGACTACGCCCGGGTGATCGAGCTGTGGCACTCCTGGGACGCTTTTCTCATCTTCCAGCTCAAGCAGTTCACCGAATACCCGCTGTCCGAGGAGGACCGCCAGGTCCTGCTCGACACCATGCTCACCGCCCGCTACGAGTTCAGTTCGGCCATTGCCGAGCAGCAGGTGACCACCGGGTTCATCCGCGACCAGTTCCTGCGCGGCTGGACTCAACTCGCGCCGGTGTTCCGCAACCACCTGCCCAAACGCCGCAAGAACAACCTGCTCGGCTACCTGGCCTTTTTCACGGCCAGCGACGCCCTGCGCGTGCTCGACCAGCTGGGCCCGGCAGTAGGCCTGGAGATCAGCGCCGAGGGCTTCCGCCGCCTGGCCGCCATGATCAGTCCCACCCCTTACCAGGAGGCCGACCCGGACAGCGAGGAGGTCGATCCGGAGCTGCGCAAGGTACTCGGCCTCGATCCCCTGCCCGAGGAGGAACTGCCCGCCGACCAGCCGGTGCCGGTGACCGCGCCGACCGACCGGGAGCCCACCTCCTGCGCACCGCCCGCCGGCTGGCGCCAGCTGGCCCGGCTGTTCGCGCCGGCAGAGGCCTGGGCGGCCGGGGCGGACCAGGCTCCGCTCAAGGATATCCGCCGCTGGACGGCGGAGTTGACCCCGGCCGCCACCCTGCTGCCGCGGGTGCAGGAGGTGCTCCAGGAGGCCTCGGCCCGGCAGCACCAGCGGCTGGCCAAGGGCGCCGGCCGCACCGCCTGGTTCGACCGGATGGTGCTTGCCTCGGCCTGGCAGGAGAGCTGTTTCCGCCAGTTCCACATCGACAGGAACACCATCACCTTTCTGCTCTCCTACAACAACACCTCGGTGGGCATCATGCAGGTGAACGAAAAGGTGTGGCGCGGGGTGTACAACACCCGCCAGCTCCGCTGGAACATCGCCTACAACAGCCGGGCCGGCAGCGAGATCCTGTCGCTGTACCTGCGCGACTACCTGCTCGCCAAAAAGGCGCCCATGGACCTGACCTCGGCCAAGGGCCAGCGGTTCCTCGCCGGCTGGCTGTACGCCCTCTACAATGGCGGTCCCGGCCAGCGTAACCCCTTTGTCAGCCGCTACACCAGCGGCAAGATGTACCGCAGCGAACAGCTGTTCCTCGCCAAGTACGACGCCGTGGTCAAAGGCAGCTGGATGGACCGCGTCCACTGCCTGCCCTGAGCGGCAGGCCCCGGCGCGCCCCCTTTCCGCTTGACAGCACCGGGTCGCCTCAGTAAAAAGATCGGCACATTCCGGCCGGAGTGGTGAAACTGGTAGACGCACTGGACTCAAAATCCAGCGAGGGCGACCTCGTGTCGGTTCGACCCCGACCTCCGGCACCAGCAGCATCAAGGAGTTGCACGACTGGCCGTGCGGCTCCTTTTTTTGTTTCCAGGGCCCGCGGCCGGCCGCGGCCCGAGCCACTTTCCCTTTGCAGCCGGACCGGGGCTACGGTACGGTGGCGGCACCCGCGTGCCGATCCCCGACCCCGACCGGCCCGCACGGGCCTCTTCGAACCCGATCCGGCACAATCGGCCCGCACCGACCCTGGCGGGGCCCGGCAAGAACCCGCGGTACTGACCCATGGATATTTTCGAGAAGTTCCGGCCGCTGGCCGAGACGCGCAACGCCCTGGCCCGACTCGGCGGCGAGTTCTTCACCATCGTCATCGAGGACATCACCTCGCCCACCGAGGCGGTGATCAACGGCCGGCCGACCCTGCTCGCCGGCACCAACAACTACCTCGGCCTCACCTTCGACCCGGACTGCATCCGCGCCGCCTGCCAGGCGGCCGAGCGGGAGGGCACCGGCACCACCGGCTCGCGCCTGGCCAACGGCACCTTTGCCGGCCACATCGCCCTCGAGCGCGACCTGTCCGCCTTCTTCAACTGCCGCCACACCATCGTCTTCTCCACCGGCTACCTGGCCAACCTGGCCATCCTGTCCACCGTGGTCGGCCCGGGCGAGGTGATCCTGCTCGACGCCGACTGCCACGCCTCCATCTACGACGGCTGCCGCATGGGCGGGGCGGACGTGATCCGCTTCCGCCACAACGACGTGGCCGACCTGGAGAAACGGCTGCGCCGGCTCTCCAGGCGGGACACCAACGTGCTCATCGTGGTCGAGGGGCTGTACAGCATGCTCGGCGACCGGGCGCCGCTGGCGGAGATCGTGGAACTCAAAAAGCGCTACGGCGCCTGGCTGGCCGTGGACGAGGCCCACTCCCTAGGCGTGCTCGGCGAACAGGGCCGCGGCCTGGCCGAGGAGGCCGGGGTGGCCGAGGAGGTGGATTTTCTCATCGGCACCTTCAGCAAAAGCCTGGGGGCGATCGGCGGCTTCTGCGCGAGCAACCACGCGGGCCTGGAACTGGTGCGCTACGCCAGCCGGCCCTACATCTTCACCGCCTCGCTGTCGCCATCCACGGTGGCCTCGGTGCGCACCGCCCTGCGCATCCTGGGATCCCGGCCGGAACTGCGCCGGCGCCTGTGGGACAACGCCCGGCGCCTGCACGAGCGCCTCCGCGCCCTCGGCTGCGCGGTCGGCCCTGAGCCCGGCCCGATCATCGCCGTGCGCTGCCCCACCGTGGAGGAGGCCTTTACCCGCTGGAACGGCCTGCTCGCGCGCGGCATCTACGTGAACATGGTGCTGCCGCCCGCCACCCCGGACGGCGGCGCGCTGCTGCGCTGCAGCCTGAGCGCCGCCCACACCCGCGCGCAGATCGATCGGATCGGCGACGCCTTTGCCGACCTGCCGGGCAACCCCGCCTGAACCGGTCCGGCCGAGCCGCCGCGTCCCTCTTCCTTTCCGGTTGCCAGCCCTCCCGCCATGCACGTCATCCGCACCTTTTTCACCGCCTATCCCCGCCAGAGCGTAATGACGCTGGCCGCCCTGCTGCTCGCCGGCGTGGCCGAGGGGTTCGGCCTGAGCATGCTCCTGCCCCTGCTCGGCCTGACCATCACCGCCACCGGCGGGGCCGCGGCTGCCGCCCTGCCCGCGCCCTCGGCCCTGGAGCGGTTCATCACCCGGTTTTTCGAGACGCTAGGCCTGGAGCAGACCACCGGCGCCCTGCTCGGCCTGTTCGTCGGCTGCCTTGTGCTCAACGCCCTCATCGCCCTGTGGGCCAACCGCAAGGTGGGCTACACCGTGGCCCAGGTGGCCACGGACCTGCGGCTTTCGCTCATCCGCGCCCTGTTCGCCACCCGCTGGGCCTACTACGTGCACCAGCCCATCGGCACCCTGACCAACGCCTACGCCACCGAGGCCAGCCGGGCCAGCAACGCCTACCTGTTCGCCATCCGCACCCTGGCCCTGCTCCTGCGCGCCCTGGTCTACGCCGGGGTGGCCCTGCTCATGGCCTGGCGGGAGACGCTCATCGCCCTCGCCGCCGGCGCCATCATCCTCACCCTGCTGCGCCGGCTGGTCACCCGGGCGAAACGGGCCGGGCAGCGCCAGACCACCCTGCTCGACAGCCTGCTCGCCCTGCTCACCGACACCCTCCAGTCGATCAAGCCGCTCAAGGCCATGGCCCGCGAGCACGCCGCCGAACTGGTGCTGCGCGACGAGACCACCCGGCTCAACCGCGCCCTGCAGAAGGAGGTGTTCAGCAAGGAGGCGCTCAAGGCCCTGCAGGAACCGTTGATCACCCTCTTTTTCGCCTTCGGCCTGTACGCGGCGATGAGTTGGTGGCAGATCCCCCTGGCCACGATCATCACCATGGCCTTCATCCTCGTCAAGATCCTCAAGACCCTGCAGAACGCGCAGAAAGAGCACCAGTCCATGGTCATCGCCGAGAGCGCCTACTGGTCGCTGCGGGCCAAGATCGAGGCAACCGAACAGGAACGGGAGGAGTATGCGGGCGGGATCGTGCCGCGATTCGAGCGGGCGGTGCGATTCGAAGCGGTCAGTTTCGCCTACGCCCGGCGGCCCATCCTCGAGCGGGTGTCGCTGGAGGTTGCGCGCGGCTCGCTGACCGCCATCATCGGCCCGTCCGGGGCGGGCAAGACCACCATCGTCGACCTGATCATCGGCCTGCTGGCGCCGCAGTCCGGCCGGGTGCTCATCGACGGGGTCGACCTGGCCGAGGTGGACCTGCGCGCCTGGCGCAGCCAGATCGGCTACGTGCCGCAGGAGACCCTGCTGCTGCACGCCAGCGTGCGCGTCAACGTCACCCTGGGCGAGAGCCGCTTCACCGACGGCGACGTGGAACAGGCCCTGCGCGCGGCCGGGGCCTGGGCCTTCGTCGCCGCCCTGCCCGAGGGGCTGGACACGGTGGTCGGCGAGCGCGGCACCCGCCTGTCCGGCGGCCAGCGCCAGCGCCTGACCATTGCCCGCGCCCTGGTGCACAAACCCCGGCTGCTCATCCTCGACGAGGCCACCAGCGCCCTCGACCCGGCCAGCGAGGCGGCCATCTGCACCACCCTGCACGAGCTGCGCGCCTCGCTGACCATCCTCGCCATCAGCCACCAGAGCGCCATTCTCGAGGCCGCCGACCGGGCCTACCGGCTGGCCGACGGTGGTGTCCTGGAAATCGACCCGGCCGCCCCGGCGGCTGCCCCCTGAGCGGCCCCGCGCCGATTTTCGATCAGAGGGTGAACTGCTCGCCCAGGTAGATCTCGCGCGCCTTGGGGCTCGCGGCAATGTGTTCGGGCGACCCGTGTTCGAGGATCGCGCCCTGGTCGAGGATGTAGGCGGTGTCGCAGACGCCCAGCGTCTCGCGCACGTTGTGGTCGGAGATGAGCACGCCGATGCCCTGGGCGCGCAGTTGGCGAATGATGGTCTGGATGTTGAGCACGGCGATGGGATCCACCCCGGCAAAGGGCTCGTCCATGAGCATGAAGGCCGGTTCGATGACCAGCGCGCGGGCGATCTCCAGCCGCCGCTGCTCGCCGCCGGAGAGGGTGTTGCCGAAATTGTCGGCCAGGTGGGCCAGGCGGAAATCGGCGAGCAGCCGCTCCTTGCGCGCCTGCCGCTCGGCCTCGTCGATGTCCAGGGTCTCGAGCACGGCCAGCAGGTTGTCCGCCACGGTGAGCTTGCGGAACACGGACAGTTCCTGCGGCAGGTAGGAGATACCGGCCCGGGCCCGGGCGGAGAGCGGCAGGTCGGTGAGGTCGTGCTCGTCGAGCAGGATGCGCCCCCGGTCGGGCTGGATGAGGCCGACCACCAGGTGGAAGGTGGTGGTCTTGCCGGCGCCGTTGGGCCCGAGCAGGCCCACTACCTGGCCGGAGCCCACCTCCAGGTCCACCCCGCTCACCACCCTGCGGCCCTTGTACGCCTTCTCCAGGCCGCGTGCGGCCAAGACCCGTTCCTGCATCCGATTCGCCCCTCCTGCCTTCGTCTTTGCCGGGCCGCGTTCAGCGCGCCGGCGCTGCCAACACTGCCCGCACCCGCCCGCCAACCGTCATCCGCCGCTTTTGCGTATCGATGCGCAGCCCCGTGCCGGTCACCCTGAGCCCGTCGCCGAGGATGGTCACCGGGTCGTCGGTCTGCAGACTGCGATCCGCATCCAGGTAGGCCAGCGTCCGGGTGCGCACGCTCACCCCCCGGTGATCGGTGAGCACCACGTTGCTGCGGACCTGCACCCGGTCCTCGCGGGGCAGCAGTTCGCCCTGGTCGGCGGTGAGCACGATCTCGCCCTGCTTCGGGTCGAAGAAGACCATGCGCAGCCCGTCGATGCGGGTCACCGCCCCGGCCAGGGTGTGCTCGGCCCTGCGCGCCTCGACCACCCACAGCCGCCGGCCGTCACGGTTCTTGGTATAGACCAGGTCCTCCAGGGCCAGGTCGATGTTTTCGGGCAGGGGGCGCAGGTTCGTTGGGGCCTGCCAGTCGTGGTAGGAGCGCAGCACGAACACGGACAGCAGGCTGGCGACGGTGACCAGCACCAGCGGCAGAAGATGGCGGGTGCCGGACCAGTCGGCCATGGCGGGCAGGGGACGGAGGGGCGGCGTTCAGGACTCGGTCAGGGTGCCGATGGCCTTGACCAGGTCACCGACGGTGCGGACCCCGGCGAGGATGTTGATGGGGATGGAAAGGTCGTAGGCGTCTTCCAGTTTCTCGACCAGCTCCATCACCTTGAGCGAGTTGATGTTGAGATCGTTGATCAGGTCCAGGTCCGCGGTGACTTGGGGCGCGCCCTGGGGCAGGATCTCCGCCAGCATCTCCTGGATCTGGGCGAGTATCTGTGCATGGGTTGCCATCGGTCGCTCTCCTCTCTTGCTGTGGCCGCGCGGGCCGGTTGGTGCCGGGTTGAGGCGTTCGCCGGTCAGGCGACGAGGTTCAGGGTCCGGCGCAGCCCCTCGGCCAGTTCGATCCGCGGCGTCCAGCCGGTGTCACCGCGCAGGGGGGTTGTGTCCGCCACCCAGTCCGGGTGGGTCAGCTCCCGCACCTTGCCGGGCGAGAGCATGGGCGCCCTGCCGGTCAGCCGGGCCAGGGCCAGGTTCAGGCGGGCGACCAGGCGCACCAGGGGGACCGGCACGGGCAGGCGGAGGATGCGGCGGCCGCGCAGCCCCTCGGCGATATCGATGATCTCCTGCCAGGAGTAGCCGTTCGCCCGGCCGTCGCCCACCTCGTAGAGGGCATGCGCCCTGCCCCGCTCGAGCCAGGCGAGCAGGGCCGCGGCCAGGTCCTCCGCGTGCACCAGGCTGACCCGGTTGGTGGCCGCGCCGATCACCGGCGCCAGGCCGCGGAACATGGCCTGGAACAGCGGCAGCATCTCCCGGTCGCCCGGACCGTAGACCGCCGCCGGCCGGACCACGCCCCAGTCCATGGCGCCGGCCAGGACGGCCAGCTGCGCCTCGCCGCCACGCTTGCTGGCCGCATAGAAACTCAGTTCCGGGGCGCGCGCGGCCAGCGAGGAGACGAGCAGAAAGCGGGGCGGGGCGGGTTCGGCCGCGGCCGCCTGCACCAGCCGGGCCGTGCCGTCGACGTTGACCCGGTCGAAATCCGCCCGCACCGCGCCGCGCACCGCGCCGGCGCAGTGGACCACCGCGGTCGCGCCGCGGGTCAGCCGACGCAGGCTGTCGGTGTCGGCCAGGTCGCCGGCGATCCACTCCGCCTCGAGTCCGGGCGGCCGCCGGGCCAGTGAGGCCGGCCGCACCAGGGCCCGCACCCGCCAGCCGGCGGCCGCCAGCTGCCGGGCCACGGTGGCGCCGATGAACCCGGTTGCGCCGGTGAGTGCGACCGTTGCCGGCATGGGCTCAGGACAGCGCGATCTCGACCTGCGGCTGGTGCTGCAGGTAGGCCTTGCGGGTGGAGCGGCGCGACGGCTTGCCCGAGGTGGTGCGGATGAGGGTGTTGCGCTCCACCAGTTCGACCACGCAGTCGATGCCCAGTTCGGTGCGCACCAGCTGGCTGATGCGGCGGACCAGGTCGCGCCGCTCCCGCTCGCCCGTCTCCCGGCATTCGACCAGCAGCACGGCCTGGTCGTAGCCCTGGGCATCGGGCACCGGGAAGGCGGTGGTGTCGCCGGTGCGCACCCCGGGCTGCGATTCCGCCAGGTACTCGATGTCCTGGGGCAGGATGTTGCGGCCGTTGACGATGATCGTGTCCTTGGAGCGGCCGACGATCACCACCTCGTCGCCGACCCGGTAGGCCAGGTCGCCGGTGTCCAGCCAGCCGTCGGCGGACAGCACCTCGGCCGTGGCCTCGGCATTGTTGAAGTAGCCGGTCATCAGGCTCGGGCCGCGCACGAAGACGGTGCCGCAGCGCCGCTCGGGGAGCACCTGGTTGTCTTCGTCGCGGATCTCCAGGTCGCATTCCGGCAGCGGTTGGCCGCAGGTGACGAAGCTGTTGGCGCGCAGGCTGCCGTTCCGGCCGCGCGGCGGCACCGCCTCGGCCAGGCTCCGGTCGGCCAGCCGCTCGGCGTCCACCCGGTCGACGCGCACGCCGTGATCGAGCGGCGCGAAACACACCGCCAGCGAGCACTCGGCCATGCCGTAGCAGGGCAGGAAGGCGCGGCTGGAAAAGCCGCTGGGCGCCAGCCGCTCGGCAAAGCGGGCCAGGGTCTCGGGCCGGATCATCTCCGCGCCCACCCCGGCCACCCGCCAGCTGCGCAGGTCATAGCCGGCCAGTTCGTCGTCGCGCACCCGGCGGGCCGCCAGGTCGTAGCCGAACGGCGGGCTGAACGAGATGGTGCCGCGGTTCTCGGAGAGCAGCTTGAGCCACAGGCGCGGCCGCATGGCGAAGTCGCGGGTGTTCAGGTAGTCCACCGAGATCTGGCAGACCAGCGGTGTCAGCAGCAGGCCGACCAGCCCCATGTCGTGGTAGTAGGGCAGCCAGGACACGGCCCGGTCGCCGGAACGGATCTGCACACCGTGGCGGATGATGGCGCGGGCGTTGTGCAGCACCGCCTGCTGGGTGATCATCACCCCGCGCGGAAAGCGGGTGGAACCCGAGGTGTACTGCAGGTAGGCGAGTTCGTCCGGTTCCTGGGGACGGAGCGGCGCCGTCGATGCGGGCAGGGCCGCGAAGGCCTGGGGTGAGCCGGCGAAACGGAGGTCCAGCCCGCCGGCCGCCTCCTCGAGAAAGGGCAGGAAGCCGTCGCCGGCGATGGCCACCGAGGCCTGGCAGATACTCAGCAGCCGTTCCAGCTGGCCGGTGTACTCCCGGTGGCCGCCCAACTGGATCTTGGCCGGCAGGGGCACCGGGGTCATGCCGGCGTACTGGCAGGCGAAAAAAAAGCGGACAAAGTCGGGCGAGGTGTCCGCGACCAGGGCCACGCGCGCGCCCCGCGGAAGGCCAAGGGCGAGCAGCCGGCCGGCCAGCGAGCGGGCCTCGTCGCGCAGGGTCTGGTAGGGGAGCGCGGTCTGCAGCCTGCCCTGGCCGGAATAGAAATTGTACCCGGTGCGGCCGCCGGCGGCGTAGTCCAGGGCCTCGGCAAGGTTGCGAAAGCCCTCGTCCTTGAGCGCCAGGTCATGGGTGGTTGGGGTTGCCTTCATGCAGACGGACTGACTCCGGAAAAAGAGGAACGTGGTCGCGTTGTCCGAACCGGCACGGCGTGGGCCCGGGCGCAGCGCCGGGGGGAAAACGGCCGGCGTCGGCGACCACCCCCATCTAATTGAAAAAGTGATTTTTTTCAACGGGAAACATGGCCGTCCGCATCTTCCCGTGTTGGCCCGCAAGGTTGCGGCTCGTTTTTTCCGCGGCCGCAGGCGGCGGTGTCAGCGCACCCCGCCCCGGCGGTAGAGGCGCAGGGACAGGGAACACAGGGCCAGCAGCGGGTGCCGCCGCAGGAAAGGACTCACCTCCAGGCGCACCCCCGAATGGCGCTCGACCTTCCAGAGGATATAGTCCACCCCGCCGGTGAAGGTCAGCGTCGCCTTGGCGAGCCGCAGCACGGACAGCACCTTGCCCTGGAGGATGCGCAGCCTCCAGGCCCACCCTGCCCGCCTGCGCGCCGCGGGCGCGGCCGCATCCCCGGGCGCGAGCCCCAGGCCGGGCAGGGCCAGGGCGGTGACCGCGGCAAACCAGGCCGGGGCGGCGGCGAACAGCTGCTGCTGCCGGTCCGGCCGCTCGGGCCGGAACTCGGCCCGGTAGGTGAGGCGCAGTCCCTCGAGCCACAGGTCTTCCACCCTCCAGCCGGCGGCGAGCAGGGGCGCCACCCTGCTGATGAAGGTGCACACCGCCCGGGCCGAGGCCGTGTGCACCCGCGCCGCCGCACCCTCGTCACGCGCCCAGACGAGTGCCACCGGCTGGGCGAAGCGGGCCCAGAAGGAGGAGTGGAAGGTGGCCGGCGAGGTGGTGCGTTCCAGGTCGGCCAGGCTGAGCAGGGCGTACTTGGCGCGCACCCGCCCGGGCCCGGTTTCGACCTCCAGGTAGAAGACGTTGGGCGGCAGCAGCCGGTTGAGCACGGCCCGCAGCCGGTCGCGGTTGGCGGCGCGGTAGCTGTCGACGAGCACGTACAGGTCGTGGAGTCCGTCCGCATCACTGCCCGCCCGCAGGCAGGAGCCGTAGAAGACCACCGCCTGCACGGTGGCGCCGTGACGGTCGCGCACCGCCTGCACCAGCGCGGCCAGCGCCGGCGATCCCTGGCCCGCGGTCTGCCCGGCGACGTACCGGACCAGGGCGGCCGGCGGGTTCACGACTCGACCCGCAGGAAATGCACCCGGCCGGCGCTGGTGAGCACGGTCGGCTCGGCCGCGGTCGCGGGCGTGAACAGTTCGCCGTCCAGGGCCAGGGGCGTGTCCAGGAACAGCCGGATATCCCGGCCGCTGC
Organism: Desulfobulbus sp.; assembly: GCA_017998195.1. Taxonomy (GTDB): domain Bacteria; phylum Desulfobacterota; class Desulfobulbia; order Desulfobulbales; family Desulfobulbaceae; genus Desulfobulbus. The sequence goes on from JAGODN010000029.1 coordinate 11,785, forward strand.
CGGAAAAATAGCCGTTCGCCGCGGTGCCGAGCGGATGGGCGCGGCCGCGGGCGAGCTGCGGCAGCAGGCGGAGCAGGCGAGGGGCCCCGCGCCGCACCGCTGTGTAGCGGAGCGGTCCGTGCCGGTCGCCCCAGAAGGGCCGCAGGCCGAAAAAAAGGCGGTCCAGGGTGGTGACGAAGAGCAGCAGCCACCCCCTGCCGGCCAGCGACCGCCCGTCCACCCGGATGGAGAGCGGGGTGACCTGCCGGCCGGGCCGCAGGGCCGCGGCGCCCACGGCGCGCACCAGGGTCAGGGCGATCCCGGGCACACCGGCCAGGCCGCGGTTGTGCAGGTGCTCGCGGTAGAAGCCGACCCCGCGGCTGATCAGGCCCACGCCGCAGAACAGGCCGCACTGCGGCCCGTGGCCCGGGACCGCGAGGTGCAGCACCTGCCGCTCCAGCCGGACCACGCGGCCCACGCCGGTGCGCAGCCAGTGCGCCAGCCGCCGCAGGGCCCAGACCTGGTCGCCGGGATGGCCGACATCGCCGGCGATCATGTTGGTGGTGCCCGCGGCGAGCGCGACCAGGCGCGGGCGCGGACCGCCGGCCGGCCCGGCCCAGAGCGCGGTGAGCGCGGCCTGCACCGTGCCGTCGCCGCCGCTCACCGCCACCACCCCCAGGTCGCGGGCGGCAAAG
>JAGODN010000001.1 GCA_017998195.1 Desulfobulbus sp.
GGAGATGGTCATCTCCGAGATCACCATGGCCCGCCTCAACCAGGCCAACGTGCTCGCCCATTTCTCCCATTCCGGGGTGGACGACATGGCGGACAACACCTGCCATTTCGGCATCAACAACTTCTTCGCCGACAACGGCCTGGCCGAGCACGACCGCACCCGGCTCTACTTCCCGGCCGACGCCCTGCAGTTGGAGGCCATCCTGCGCCGGGTGTTCCCTGAGCCGGGCCTGCGCTTCGTCTACTCCACCCGCTCGGGCACGCCCTTCATCCTCGACGAGCAGGGCAACCGGCGCTTCGGCGAGGGCTACACCTTCACCCCGGACACGGACGAGGTCATCCGGCCGGGACGCGACGGCTGGATCGTCAGCTACGGCGAGATGCTCTACCGCTGCCTGCACGTGGTCGAATTGCTCCGCGAGGAGGGGGTGGAGATCGGCCTGGTGAACAAGCCGGTGCTGAACGTGGTCGACGAGGCCATGCTCGCCACCCTGGGCACGAGCCCGATGGTGCTGGTGGTCGAGACCCAGAACGTACGCACCGGCCTGGGCAGCCGCTTCGGCAGCTGGCTGCTCGAGCGCGGTTACGCCCCGAAATTCGGCTTCATGGGCAGTTGGAAGGACGGTCAGGGCGGCCTGGGCGAACAGATCCCCTACCAGGGACTGGGCACTGAGGCCATCCGCGAGCGGGTGCTGCAGCTCTGCCAGGGCTGAACGCGACCAAACTCCCGCAGCGGGAGGCACACACAAAAACAACCGGGGCGTCCACGCGGGACGCCCCGGTTTTTTTGTGCCGGGTGCCAACAAAAAAGCCCCCGGCTGGCAGCCTGCCGGGGGCGAACGACACGGTGGCGGGGTGGACGCTCAGAGATCCTGCGGTTTGACGATGGCGCCCCTGGCCGCCTTGAGCGCCAGCAGGCCGGCCTTCTGTTCCTCGTAGATCGCGAACAGCCGTGCCGAGGCGCCCGGCTCCTTGCGCCAGGCGGCCTCCTGGAGGTCGATGCGGGCGATGATGTTGTCGATGTAGAGGGAGAACTGCATGGTGTACAGCGATTCCGGGTACTCCTTGCTGATCTTGCTCGTGAACAGCTGCTTCAGGTCCGCGTATTTCGGGATCAGGCCGATGGGCGTGGCGATCGCCTGGACGTCACCGTGGGCGTACAATTCGAGCCAGCCCAGCCAGACATGCACGTCGCGCTTCTCGCCGAGCAGCCCCTTGCCGCTGCCGCCCCGCTCCTCGTGGGTGAGGAAGTAGTTGAGGCCGGCCATGACCGGTCTGCGGGTCAGGCGCGGGTTGTTGTAGAAATCGAGTTGGGCCTGCAGGTAATCGGTGAGCTGGCAGGCGACGAAGGGCGAGTTGGCCCAGGGCTGGCGGTTGACGCCGCTGGCGCCGATCTCGGCCGCGGTCGCCTTGGAGACGATGGAGGCGCCGATGGCCACGCCCCCGTCCGGGGTGCGGGCCACCCATATGGGCGGCATGGTGTTGCTGTCCCGGCCGGAATAGGTGATCACCTCGATGACCAGGCCGGTCGGGTCGGCGTTGGCCGCCTCGTTGTGGTTGCCCACGGCCGCGCATTTCAGGGTGCAGCGCGAGTTGGGGTGGGACATGGGCACGTCGGTCATGTCGCGGGTCCAGGCGCCCTGGAAATTGATGCCCCGCTCCGGGACCGGTTCCCCGTCGCCGGTCCAGCGCGGTTTGCCGTCCGGATCGACGAGCACGTTGGAGAAGATCACCTCGGTGCCGGGCTGGCGCAGGCACTGCATCAGGTAGGGGTCGCCCTCCTGGTTGACGTCGGCGATGATGCCGAAGATACCGATCTCCGGGTTGACCGCGCGCAGGGTGCCGTCGTCGCCGATCCACATCTGGGCGAGGTCGTCGCCGATGAAGTTGCTGCCCACCATGGCCGTGGTGGTCTTGCCGCAGCCCGAGGGCGCGGCGCCGGCGAAGTAGGTGGTGCGCCCGCCCGGGCCGGTCATGCCGGTGATGAACATGTGCTCGGACAACTCCTCGCCGTGGTGCCGGTAGATGGCCGTGTCCGAGGCGAAGCGGTGGTTGCCCTTCTTCATCAACAGCGTGTTGCCGGCATAGGTGCAGAAGGTGGAGAAGGTGGTCTGCCAGCTGCGGTCCATGTAGATGCGGGCCTTGGGGACGTCCTCGGAGCGGTTGGGTCCCTGGGCGTGGACGTTGGTGAAGAACTCGCCGCGGCGGGCGATCTCGGCGTCGAAGTCGGCGAAGCAGTTGCGGTAGAGGAGTTCCGCCGAGTGGAGCACGTAGGTGGAACTGGAGATCTCGATGGCCGGGATGGCGGCCCTGGCCCCCACCGGGCCGCGGCTGTAGAAGCCGACGAACATGGTCATGCCGCGCATGATGCCGCGCATGTGCTCGCGCACGTAGGCGTGGGACTCGTCGCGCAGTTCCTTCTTGGCCAGCGAGGACACCTGCTCGTCCGGGTTGGCGATGTAGAAGGTCTGGTCGACCATGCGGCCCTGGTCCTCGGGCAGGTCGAAGTGGATGGTGTGGCCGGGCATGGCGAGCTTCGCCTCCTCGCCTTTTTCCAGGCTCAGGGCCCGCACCGCGGCGCAGTCGGCCTCGCTGCCGGTGTGGATGAACACCCGCTCCGGGTCGCACATGGCGATGGCGTTGGCGATCTTGAGCAGCGCCTCCTCGTTGGTGATCGTGCCCAGCCGGGCGAGATGCTCCGGGTCGAGCCGTCGGGCGAACAGTTGCCGTGCCTCGGCGATGGTGGAAACCCCGCCAACCGCCGCCAGGATATCAACGCCTTTTCTGAAATCCAACATCCTGCCTCCGTGGGGTGTCCCCCGTTCGATAAAAGGAAAGAAGAAAAACTGCCGCGCGGCAGCTGTTTACAGATGAACGACCACTCATTATTTATTAGCTCGCTTTTTACGAATAGGCAAACAGGAATCGTTCTCCTTTGGGTTTTTCAACGGACCTGTGACCGGGCCGCCGGGCTCAGCAGATCTCGCGCAGGTCGATGATCTCCATCTTGTGGTTGCGGTGCGGGTTTTCCGCCGACGGTCCCTCGGTCTGGATGATGCAGCCGCCCCTGAGGCCGTACTTGAGCACATAATCCCGGGCGAAGTCGGTCCAGTCGTGGGGATGGTTGAACTCGTAGATGGGAAACACGCCGTAGGAGAAAAGCAGCTCCCGGCAGGTTTTTTTGTTCGAGCTGACCGCCAGGATCCAGGTGGGCAGCCGGTAGCGGGCCAGCCGCCGGGCGGTCAGGCCGCTGTCCGTGGGCGCCAGGATGGCGGCGACGCTGTCGGTCTGCTTGACGATGCTGTTGACGCTCGAGGCGATGTAGTCCACCTCGCGGATCTCGGTGAAAATGGGTTGGTCCGGCTTTTTGGTGTAGCTGTGGGTGGTGCGGTGCGGCTCGGTGGCCACGGCGATCTGCACGAGCATCTGCGCCGCCTCCACCGGGTACTGGCCCATGGCGGATTCTTCCGAGAGCATGACGCAGTCGGTGCCGTCGAGGATGGCGTTGGCCACGTCGGTGGCCTCGGCCCGGGTCGGCCGCCGGTTCTTGGCCATGGATTCGAGCATCTGGGTGGCGGTGATCACCGGCTTGCCGAACAGGTTGGCGCGGGCCATGATCCGCTTCTGCAGGATGGCGATCTCCTCGATGGGGATCTCCACGCCCAGGTCGCCGCGGGCAACCATGAGCCCGTCCGCTTCCTCGAGCACCTCGTCGATCCGGTCGAGGATGGAGGCGCGTTCGACCTTGGCGATGATGAACGGCTGGTGGCCCAGGGCTGCGGCCGCCTTGCGCACCGCCTGGATGTCCGCGGCGCAGTTGACGAACGACTGGCTGACGGCATCCACCCCGTGCTCCAGGGCGAACTCCATGCAGGCCCGGTCGTGGGCGGTGAAGGCCGAGATGCCGAGGTCGATGCCCGGCAGGTTGAGTCCCTTTTTCGAGCGCAGGGTGCCGCCCACCACCACCCGGGTGTGCACCAGGTCTCCCTCGACCGTCTCGACCCGCACCTGGATGAGACCGTCGTTGATGAACAGGACGTCGTCCGGCCGGACCACCCGCGGCAGCTCCGGCAGGCTCACCGAGACCAGTTCGCGGTTGCCGACCAGCTGGCGGCTGGTCAGGGTGAAGCGGCTGCCCACTCTCAGTTCCACCGGCTCCTCGGCCAGGGTGCCGATGCGGATCTTCGGCCCGGGCAGGTCGGCCATGATGGCCACCGGCCGCTGGGTGGCGCGGGCGGCCTCGCGGATGCGGCGGATGATCTCGCCGTGGGCCCGGAAGTCACCGTGGGAGAAGTTGAGGCGGGCGATGTTCATGCCGGCGAGCAGCATTTTTTCGAGCATGTCCGGCGAATCGGTGGCCGGACCGATGGTGCAGACCAGCTTGGTCTTGTTGGCGGGCAGGCTGGCGGGCGTGTACATGCGGACTCCAGTTCGGGTTGGGGCGGAAGAGGTGGAAGAGGCAGAGGGCGGCGGCTAGAGCCGCTGCATGAGGTCGCCGAGGGTGTCGTCCTGCATGTGCGCACGCAGGTGGTCGTCGATGGGCACGGCCCGGCCGGCATCGTCGATCTTGACGTAGACGATGCGGGTCGAGCAGACGATCTCCTCAAGTTCCTTGGTGAAATCGAAGCGCCGGGCCTCGACGTTGATGGTCAGCGAACTGGTGCCGAGGTGGTGGATGCGGGCGTAGATGCGGACGTGGTGGCTGATCTTCACCGGCCGCCGGAAACGGACCTCGTCCATCTTCAGGGTGACCATGTTGGGGGTGCGGCAGAGGTAGCCGGCAAAGGCGGCGCCGGCCTCGTCCAGCCAGGAGAGCATGGCCCCGCCGAAGAGATTGCCGTTGTAGCCGATTTCGCTGGCCCGGCAGATTTTGGTGGCAACGTAGTGCATGGGATGTCCTGTGTGGTCTCCGGGCGCTGCCGCCCGGGCGCGGGTGCGGTCGGTCGGCGCTGCCCTTGCGCGGCGACAGGCCGCACGGTATAAGAGGCATGATACTCCAAGCCCTGCAAACATTTCCATGGGAAAACCATGGAAAACGGGCGTGTGGCCCGGCCCGGCGGTAGTTGTCCCGCCTGTCGGCCGTTTTCCTTCCCTGTTGACCCGGATACCGATGCAGCCCGCCAGGAAAGAAACCACCCGGTTCGTCTGCGGCCAGTGCGGCTTTGCCAGCCGCAAATGGCTCGGCCGCTGCCCGGACTGCGGCGCCTGGGACAGCCTCGCCGAGGAGCGGCAGGTGGCCGCGGCCCGCCCCGGCCGGCCCGCGGCCACGGTCCAGCCGCTGGTCGCGGCCGACGGCGGCGAGGAGGGCGAACGGCTCGTCTCCGGCATCGCCGAGATGGACCGGGTGCTGGGCGGCGGTATCGTCCCCGGCTCGCTGGTGCTCATCGGCGGTGATCCGGGCATCGGCAAGTCCACCCTGATCCTGCAGCTGCTCAGCTCGCTGGCCGCCCGCCAGCACCAGGTGCTCTATGTGACCGGCGAGGAGTCGGTGCGCCAGATCCGCATGCGCGCCGGCCGCCTCGCCATCGGCGAGCGGGAGATCTTCGTGTCCACCGAGAACTGCGTCGAGGCGGTGGTCGACCTCGCCCGGCAGCTGCGGCCGGCGCTCCTGGCGGTGGACTCGATCCAGACCGTGTTCAGCGAGGAGGTGGGCTCGGCCCCGGGCTCGGTCACCCAGGTGCGCGAGGCCACCGCCCGCCTGCTGCAGCTGGCCAAGTCGACCCACCTGCCGATCCTGCTCGTCGGCCACGTCACCAAGGACGGCGCCATCGCCGGGCCGCGGGTGCTCGAGCACATGGTGGACACGGTGCTCTACTTCGAGGGTGACCGCGGCCAGGTGTTCCGCATCCTGCGCACGGTCAAGAACCGCTTCGGCTCGACCAACGAGATCGGCGTGTTCGAGATGCAGGAGCGCGGCCTGGTCGGCGTGGACAACCCCTCGGCCCTGTTCCTGGCCGAGCGGCCGGTGAACGTGCCCGGCTCGGTGGTGCTGCCGAGCGTCGAGGGCACCCGGCCGATCCTGGTCGAGGTGCAGGCCCTGGTCAGCCGCTCGAGCCTGGGCACGGCCCGGCGCACGGCCATCGGCGCCGACCCGCAGCGGCTGGCCCTGCTCACCGCGGTGCTCGAGAAGAAGCTCGGGGTCACCCTGTTCGACCACGACATCTTCCTCAACGTCGCCGGCGGCATCCGCATCGTCGAGCCGGCCCTGGACCTGGGCGTGGTCGCGGCCTTGTTGTCGAGCTTCTTCGAGAAGCCCATCGACCCGGCCACCGTGGTCTGCGGCGAGGTCGGCCTGGCCGGCGAGGTGCGGGCCGTGGGCCAGATGGAGATGCGGTTGCGCGAGGCGGGCCGGCTCGGCTTCGGCACCTTCCTCATGCCCGAGTCGGCCGGCCGTCAGCTCACCGGCAAGGCGGCGCAGGGCGTGCAGGTGATCGCGGTGCGCACCGTGGCCGACCTGGCGGAGCGGCTGTTCCGCTCCTGAAGGGCCTGGGCCACGACCGCGGTCAGTCGTCGGTGCGCTCGAGGATGGGCAAAAATCGCTCCAGGTAGTCGCCGCTCATTACGCCGAGTCGGACCGCACTCTGGGCGGACAGGGTGGCGAAATCGCCGCGGGCCCGGGTGCAGAGGGTCTCCCCCATGTGCACTTCACCGTGCACCACCACCTGGCGATCGGAGGGCCGCTCGGCGATGGTGCCGATCACGACCAGTTCCCGGCCCACGTACACCGGCTTGAGGAAGTCCACGGTGATGGTCCGGGTGACGGCGATCTTCTTGAGCAGGTGGATGGCGGTCCAGCCCATGACCTCGTCGAGCATGGTGCTGAGGATGCCGCCGTGCACGGTCCGGTCCCAGCCGGCCATGGCCGCGGGCACGGTCACGAAGGAACAGAGCTGGTGGCCGTCGCTCTGAAACTCCATGTGCAGACCGATCGGGTTGGTCGCGCCGCAGCCGAAACAGGTCTGATCCTGGGCGTTGTCGATTTTTTTCAGGCGGGCGCGGTCGATGGTCATGGGCTGGTTGCTCCTCGGTGCACAAAAATAGGTGGGCCGGCGGACCCGGATGTCGGCATGCATAGCATATTTGACCGGCCTTGCCAACCCGGCGGCCCCGACGCGACAGGCATCGCCGGGCCGACGCCAGCGCCTGGCCGGAAGGGGCGGAGAGCCCGAGGGAGTGATGAACGAGCACAATCAAACCATGATGCAGAGGCAGATGGACAGCTTTCCCGTGCTGCCGGTCACGGTGGCGCAGATCCTGCGCGTCACCGGCGACCCCGAGAGTTCGGCCGCGGACCTGATGGCGGCGCTCTTGCCCGACCAGTCGCTGTGCGCCACCGTGCTCAAACTGGCCAACTCGGCCCTGTTCGGCCGGCCCCGGCGGGTGGACTCGCTCCAGGCGGCGATCATGGTGCTCGGCTTCAACCGGGTGCAGTCCATCGCCCTGGTCAAGGCCATGCTCAACACCTTCAGCGACCTGGGCTCCGGCAGTGCACCCGAGGTCGAGCGGTTCTGGGAGCACGCCTTTCTCGCCGCCATGGCGGCCAACCACATGGCCCGGGATCTGGGGCTGGGACTCGGCGCCTCGTTCATGGCCGGCCTGCTCCACGACCTCGGCAAACTGGTCCTGCTGCAGACCTTTGGCGACGACTACCTGGCCGGTCGCTGGCTGAACCGCTGCACCGGCGAAGGGGACCTTGCTGCCGAGCGGCTGGCCTTCGGGTTCGATCACGCCGCCGTGGGCGGGCGACTGCTCGGCCAGTGGCAGTTTCCACGCAACCTGGTGGCCGCCGCCGCGGGCCACCATCTGCCCGACCAGGCGGACCCTGACCCGTTGCTTGTCCAGGTCGTGCACCTGGCCGACCTGATGGCGCATCGCTGCCAGGACGAGCATTTCGGGGCGCTCGTGCCGCACCGGGACGCCGCGGCCGAGGTTCCGCCAGGCTGGCGCGAGACCGGCGTACCCGCACATGACGAGCAGTTCCGCCTCTGGTACGACTGGCTGCGCGACAACCGCGAACGCTCCGTCGAGGTGCGCGACCTGCTCACCACCTGATGCCTCTCCTGCCCGGTGCGGACAGGAGGCCGGCACCTCGAGGACACCACCGGGCCAGCCTGTCCGGCCGCCCTTCCAGGAGTGGACATGGACTTTTCCCGATTGATCACCCGCCGGCAAAGCGTCCGGAAGTATGCCGATCGGCAGGTACCCGAGGAACTGCTCGAGCACCTGGTCGAAGCGGTGCGGCTGTCGCCCTCGGCGAGCAACTCCCAGCCCTGGCGCCTGATCCTGGTGACCGAGCCCGCGCTCAAGGACCGGGTGGCGCGAGCCACCTTCAGCCGCCTGGTCAGCTTCAACCGGTTCGCGGTGCAGGCGCCGGTACTCGCCGTGCTTGTCGTGGAGAAGGCGAAGGTGATCACCCAGATCGGCGGGCGGCTCAAGGACCGGGATTTTCCGCTCATCGACATCGGCATCGCCGCGGCCCACTTCTGCCTGCAGGCCACGGACCTGGGACTGGGCACCTGCATGCTCGGGTGGTTCGACGAGCCGCGAATCAGGGAGATGCTGCACATCCCGGCGGACAGGCGGATCGGCTTGGTCATCACCCTCGGCTACGCGGCAGAAGGGCAAATCCGACCGAAACAGCGCAAAAGCGCAAGCCTGATGTGCAGCCGCAACAGCTACTGAGGGACCGTGCCGCAAGCGAGGCCCCGCCCCCTGCGTTCAGGCTGGTGCTGGCCGACCACGCCGGGGTCCGTCTGATCGTGGGGGCTGGCGCCATCCCGGGAGAAATCGGCCAAGCCCATGGTGCGATCACGATCGATTCCCCCCAGCCGGGGGCGGGTTCGCCATTGACACGAAAAAAGGGCTTACCGGGGAACCGGTAAGCCCTTTTTTCAGGCATGGGATCGTACTGGTCGGGGCGGGGCGATTCGAACGCCCGACCTCCTGCTCCCAAGGCAGGCGCGCTAACCAGGCTGCGCTACGCCCCGACACGGTTGTTGGGCTGTTGAGGAAGGCGAAATTTCTACACTATCGATGGTGGTGTTGCAACTCTTTTCCCGGACGGTCGCCGGGCCTGCCGGCCGCAGCGGGTCCGGCCGCGATCGGATCGAAAGCGAGACAGCCGGCCCCCAATCAGGTGCAGAGATCCCGGGCTGCCTGCACCAGCACCGGCCAGGCGGCCGCACTGCTTTCGGCCAGATCGGGAAGGATGACCAGGTTGGGGGCGAAGCCGTAGTCGGCCAGGGCCTTGCGGCATTCGGTCAGGGTGTCCTGGACGATCTCCCGCGGGTGGTCACCGTGCAGGTTGTACACCAGGCCGACCAGGGGAACAGATCGGGTGCGGAGCGCCTCCAGGCTGAGGCGGGTGTGGTTGATGGAGCCGAGCCGCGGCGAGGTGACGAGAATCAGGGGCAGTTGTTTTGCAGCCAGGTAGTCGAGCAGCAGGAGGTGTTCCTGCAGCGGCACCAGCAGGCCGCCGGCCGCCTCCACCAGCAGCCACTCGTGCCGCTGGCGCAGGGTCTCGATGGAGCGGTCGAGCACGGCCTTGTCGATCACCGCGCCGGCCATGCGGGCGGCCAGCAGGGGCGAGGCCGGAAAGGGGAACACGTACGGACAGGTGGTCCCGTCCCGGTCCCAATCGGTCAGGGCCTGGCCCATGAGCCGCCGGTGCTGGACAATATCCTCGGCCATGCCGGTGCAGCCGGTCTGCACGAGTTTGAGCGTGGTCACGGCCTTTCCCTGGTCGAGCAGGTGGCGGGCCAGCAGGCCGGTGACCACGGATTTGCCGGCATCCGTGTCGATGCCGCCCACGGCGATGGTGTACTGGGGAACGGTCATGATGGTGTCCTGCGCTGTCCTGCGCCGGCCGCGGCAACGGCCACAGGTTTATCGGCGGCGGGGCCGGGCGACGATGTACATCGGGTGATAGGTGAGGTGCACCCCGCGCGGGCCGGAAAAACGCTGCCCGTATTCCGCCAGGAAGCCGTTCAGCTGGCGGCGGGTCCAGGTCCGCTGCTGGCCGATGGCGTTGACCCCGGTGGCTCGCAGATGGTGGAGTACCGAGATGGGGTCGGGGAACCAGAGGGTCTCGCGCGACTGCTCGGCCGCGCGCAGTTCGAACTCCGTCCCGACCACGGCCATCAGCTGCTCCAGGTCCATGTAGCGCAGGCCGAGGCCGGTCACGGCGCGGATCTCGCGCAGGTTCTCCCGGCCGTACAGGGCCAGGGCCAGGACGCCGTCCGGAGTGAGGTGGGCGGCCAGCTTGCGGCAGAGGCGGGGCAGGTCGTGCACCCACTGCAGGGTCGAGGAACTGATGATCAGGTCATAGCGGCAGGGCAACTCCACTGTCTCGATGTCGCCCGCCAGGAACAGAACCCGGGCGGACAGCCGGCCCGCCTTGCGGCCCACGCACTGCTCGAAGGCATCGACCAGGTCGCTCACCGTGAGTTGGGCGAACTGCGGGAACCGGTCGATGATTTTCTCGGTGAGCAGCCCGGTGCAGCAGCCGATCTCCAGGATGCGCCCAGGGTCCGCCCCGGGCACGGCCGAGGCGAGCAGGGCCAGCAGCCGGTCCGCCACCAGCAGCTGCACCTGGGCCTGCTCCTCGTAGGTGGCGGCCGCCTGTTCGAAGCGCAGCTTGATGACCTGTTTATCCGGCATCATGGCCGCAGTGTCGGGCCCGTCGATGCCGCGCGGACCGGCAGCTTCCGGAGCGGGCCGCGGCGACTCCGCACCGCCGGAGCCGAACCGGTCCCAGCGGGTCGCTCTGCCCGGGGTGTACGGGGCCTCGTCCACGGGTTCAGAAGCCCCACAGCAGGCTGTTTTCGATCCAGCCGGTGACACCCTCGCCGTGCTCCACCCGCACCCAATCGCCTTTTTTGCCGAGTTTTTTGAACACCACCCCGTACCTCGCCTGGGCCACGACCTCGGCCTTGCGGTTCGGCTCCTTGCGCACGTTGATGGTCTTGTCCGTGCCCTTGTTGGCCCGGACCACCACGTGCTGGGCAGTATTGACGGTGTTTTTCTGGACCCAGCCGGTGCTGCCCTCGAAGTCCTTCACCTGCAGCCAGTCAGCGGAGCGCTTGACCACCTCCAGGGGGAAACCGCTGCCCACCTTCCAGAGGATCTCGTTGTTGGTGCCCGGGCCGGAGCGCATGTTCACGTCCTCGCCGGCGACGGCCACCATTTCCGCCAGGGCAGCGGCCGGAGAGAACACCAGGCAGCACCAGGCAGTCACGGTCAGGAGGGTCAGTGTTCGGTTCATGGGGCAAAGGTTCGCGGGCTGGGTTTTTCGGGGAGAGTCGGTCCGCCGGACAGGGTCAGGCCGGCCAGGTCCAGGGAGATCGCGTTGAACTCGCAGGCCTGGGTCATGCACTTCAGGCAGCGGATGCACTCGCTGCTCGCCGGCGTCTCGTTGAAGCGGATGCCCACCGGGCAGACGGCATGGCAGGCGCCACATGTAGTACAGGCATCCGCTGAAAATTTCAACCTAATCAGGCTGACCCGGTTGAACAGGCCATAAAAGGCGCCCAGCGGGCAGAGCGCCCGGCAGAACGGCCGCGACACCGGCACGCTCCAGAGGAGCACCGCGGCGAGCACCGCCAGTTTGCCCGCAAACAGCCAGCCGGTGAGCGTGCGCAACTCCGGCATGAGCAGCAGCATGGGGATGCCGGCCTCGAGGGTTCCGGCCGGGCACACGGCCTTGCAGAACCAGGGACGGCCGAGGCCGAAACTGTCCACCAGGGTGAGCGGCAGGACGATGACGAGCAGAACGAGACAAAGGTATTTGCCGGCGCGGAGCAGTGGCGGCAGGCCGTATTTGCGGGTGGGAATGGCGTAGAGCAGTTCCTGGAGCAGTCCGAAGGGACAGGCCCAGCCGCAGATGAACCGGCCGAACAGGGTGCCGAGCAGTCCCACGCAGCCGAGCACGTAGGTGCCGACCAGCAGCTGGCCGCTCTGCAGGGAGAGGCGCACGCCGAGCAGCAGCTGCTGCAGGCTGCCGAAGGGACAAAAAGTGGTGGCCGCCGGACAGGAGAAACAGTTGAGCCCGGGCGAACAGAGTACCTTCAGCGGGCCCTGGTAGAGGGTGCCGGTGACCGGGAAGCCCCAGAAGCCGTTGGCCAGGAACACCCACAGGGCCTGCACCACCTTTCGCGCGCGTTCCATGGTCAGCCGACGCCGATGCACTCGAGGCAGACGGTGCGGGCCTGCTCGAGTACCCGCGCCGGTTCATCGACCGCGATGCCGATCACAAGGAGCAGCAGGAAGAACAGAAGGAGGAAAAGAGGGGCCCGCCGCAGCCCGTACCGGCGGGCCGGTCGTCCCCCGGGCGGGGAGGATGCCTGCCCGGCCGCAGGGCTGCGCTTCACGGGCTGAGCAGACCGATGAGCCGGTCGAGGTCGTCGCTCGAGTAGTACTCGATCTCCAACCGGCCGCGCTGGCCCTGCTGGACGAGGCGTACCTTGGCGTTCAGGTGGTTGGTCAGCTGGTTGACCACGGCGGCGCAGTAGGTCGGCGGCAGTTCCTCGGACTGGGCCGCGGATGGCGCTTCGCGGCGCGCCGGTGCCTGTCCGGCCGGTTTCTGACGGCACAGTCGTTCCACCGCGCGCACCGACAACTCCTCGTTGACGATGCGGTCGCGCACCTCCTGCAGTCGCTCGGGCTGATCCTTGAGGCGCAGCAGCACTCGGGCGTGGCCCTCAGTGAGCCGGCCGCGGGCGACATCCTCCTGCAGGGCGGACGGCAGGGCGAGCAGGCGCAGGACATTGGTGACGGTCGAGCGCTGGCGGCCCACCTTGCGCGCCACTTCCTCCTGGGTGAGCTGGAACTCGTCCATCAGGCGCGCGTAGGCGGCGGCCTCCTCGATGGGGTTGAGGTCGTGCCGTTGGATGTTCTCGATGAGGGCCAGCTCCAGGCTCTCATTGGCGCCGGTCTCCTCCATGAGTACCACCGGCACCTCGTCCAGCCCGGCCAGGCTGGCGGCGCGCAACCGGCGCTCACCCGCCACCAGGGTGTAGCGGTTGCCCTTGCCCCGGGTGACGAGCAGCGGCTGGATGATCCCCTTCTCGCGGATCGAGTCGGCCAACTGCTGCAGCTTGTCCTCGTCGAAGTAGCTCCGCGGCTGGTGCGGGTTTGCAGATATCTTGTCGATATCGCACAGGAAAAATTTTTCTTCCGTCTCCGCCGCGTCCTCCGGAAGGAGCGCCCCCACGCCTCGGCCCAACACGTTCTTGGTACTCATCTCAGGCCTCCGCCCGCGCCCGCTTGAGGAACTCGCCGCCCAGCTGCCGGTAAGCCTTGGCGCCGCTGCAGTTGGCATCGTACTCGATGATGGTCTGGCCGTGGCTCGGGCTTTCGCTCAACCGGACGTTGCGCGGGATCACCGTCTTGTACACCTGGTCGCCGAAATGGTTCTGGATCTCGCTGGCCACCGAGTGTGTCAGCCGGTTTCTGCGGTCGTACATGGTCAGCAGCAGTCCCTCGATGAACAGATCCCGGTTGAGGGTCTTCTTGACCTTGCGGATGGTCTGAACCAGCTGCGCCAGTCCCTCCAGGGCGAAGTATTCGCACTGCATGGGTACGAGCACCGAGTCGGCCGCGGTCAGGCTGTTGATGGTGAGGATGCCCAGCGACGGCGGGCAGTCGATGAGGATGTAGTGGTAGGACTCGCGCAACGGCCGGAGGATCTGCTTGAGCCGCTTCTCCCGCTGTTCCTGGCTGATCAGTTCGATCTCGACCCCGACCAGATCGATGGAGGCCGGCAGGATGAACAGGTTCTTCTGCCCGGTGGGCAGGATACAGTCCCGCGCCTCTTTGGCGCCGGTGTAGCAGCTGTAGATGTTCCGGTCCTCGCTGGTGCGGAACACGCCCACGCCGCTGGAGGCGTTGCCCTGCGGGTCGGAGTCGACCAGCAGGACTTTTTTCCCGCGGGACGCGAGCACCGCGGCGAGGTTGAGGGCGGTGGTGGTCTTGCCGACACCGCCTTTCTGGTTGGCCAGGGCCACGATTTTTGCATTCAAAACAAAGTACTCCTGCGAACTCTTTCTTGATGAAACATTGGCCGAGTATACTATACTCCCGCTTTCCAGTGAACTGTTCTCTCGTTCGTCCATCACTTTCCCCATGTTTCACGTGAAACATGGGCATGCGGGGCACAGGTATGACGGCATACAGTGACGTACTCATCATCGGCAGCGGCGTGTCCGGGCTCTCGTTCGCCCTCAAGGTGGCCCGCTTTTCGCGGGTCACGCTGATCACCAAGAAAAAGAAGGCGGACTCGGCCACCAATCTGGCTCAGGGCGGGGTAGCGGCGGTCCTGTCGGTGGAGGATTCCGTCGAGGCCCATGTGACCGACACCCTGGTTTCCGGTGACGGCCTGTGCAACGAGGAGATCGTCCGTATCGTCACCACCGAGGGGCCGGCCCGGGTCCGTGAGCTGGTCGAGTTCGGGGTGCGCTTCCAGAAGGGGGAGCACGGCGAGGAGTTCGATCTCGGCATGGAAGGCGGGCATTCCACCCGCCGGGTGGCGCACGCCTCCGACCTCACCGGCAAGGAGATCGAGCGGGCCCTGCTGGCGCAGATCGCCCAACACCCGAACATCGAGGTGCTGGAGAACCACCTGGCCATCGACCTGCTCATCGAATCCAAGGCGCTTGGTCGTGAGCGGCAGGAGGGCGACCGCTGCCTGGGCGCGTATGTACTCAACCGCATCACCGGCGAGGTGGAGACCCGCCTGGCCGGAGTGACCGTGCTGTGCACCGGCGGGTGCGGCAAGGTCTACCTGTACACCACCAACCCGGACATCGCCACCGGTGACGGCGTGGCCATGGCCTACCGGGCCGGGGCCCGGGTGGCCAACCTGGAGTTCATCCAGTTCCACCCGACCTGCTTCTTCAACCGCGAGGCGAAAAACTTCCTCATCTCCGAGGCGGTGCGCGGCGAGGGCGGGGTGCTCATCAATCAGCAGGGCGAAGCCTTCATGACGAAGTACGACCCGCGCGGCGACCTGGCCACCCGCGATGCGGTGGCCCGGGGCATCGACGCGGAGATGAAGGCGAGCGGCGCGGACTGCGTGTTCCTCGACATCACCCACAAGCCGGCCCGCTTCCTCATGGAGCGGTTCCCGAATATCTACCAGACCTGCAAGCAGTACGGCGTGGACCTGACCATCAAGCCCATCCCGGTGGTGCCGGCGGCCCACTACATGTGCGGCGGGGTGCTGGTGGACGAATGGGGGCGGACCTCGCTCGGCAACCTGCTCGCCTTCGGCGAAACCGCCTGCACCGGCCTGCACGGTGCCAACCGGCTGGCCAGCAACTCGCTGCTCGAGGCGGTGGTCTTTGCCCACCGGGGGGCGCTCTGGCTGCAGGACCACATCGCCGAGGTCCGCAACCTGCCCAGCCTGCGGGTGGACGACTGGCGCACCGGCGGGGCTGCTGTGCTCGACGAGTCGGTGCTGGTCAAGCACAACTGGGACCAGGTGCGCCAGCTCATGTGGAACTACGTGGGCATTGTCCGCCGGACCAAACGGCTCGAACTCATGCAGAACCGCCTCACCTGGATGCTCCAGGAGATCAAGGACCACTTCTACGACTACCTGCTCACCCCCGACCTGGTGGAACTGCGCAACCTGGCGGTGGTGGCGGAACTGATCGTGCAGAGCGCCAGCCGGCGCAAGGAGTCCCGCGGCCTGCACTATATCCTCGACTACCCGGACAAGAACGACCGCGACTTTCTCCGGGACACGGTGCTGCAGAAAGGCTGACACAAAAAGCCCCCGGAGCGGGTCCGCTCCGGGGGCTTTTTGTGGTCCTACCGGCCCACGCCGTCACTTCTGCGGCAGCATCTGCTTGAGCATCTCCAAACCCTGCTCCATCTCCCGTCGCATCTGCTCCTGTTCCGCACCGGAGGCAGGGACGCCCTTTTCCAGGGACCGGGGCAGGCCGGCAGGAACCAGGCCGCCCGCCTGCTTCTTGAGCGACTCGATCCCTTCCGGACTCTTCAGGGTGGCCATCATCTGGCGCACGGTCTGGGCCATCATCTCCTCGCCTTCCTGGTCGATGGCAGCGGTGATGCCGGCCGGCGGGACGAAGGCCGAGGCCGGAACCGGGGATTTGGTGTCGATGGCCGTGGCCTCGACCGTACTGCGCATCCCCAGGACTGACATCTCGGAGCGCAAGACCAAGTCGGTGCCGCGCAGCAGGTAGACCGTGGACAGGTTGCCCACCGAGGTGACGTCGGCATCGTGACCGAGGATCCTGGTGGCGCTCTGCTTGACCGAACCACCGAACTGGCCCATCATGGCGCCGCCGAGCTGGTGAGCGTTCTTCTCGACATTCTTCTTTTCACCGTCGCTCAGCCTGGTGTATTCTTCCCGGTACAGTTTGGCTGGGTTGCTGACCCGGGTGCCGGTCCGTTTGTCCAGGTCATAGGTCGTCACCCAGTCCGCATCGGTGATCTCGATGGTCCGGGTGGTGGTACCGCTGCCCATGACGGCGGTCGCCGAGGTGCGGTGCTTTGACCGTATCTCTCCGTAATCTTTTATAAAGATCTTCTCTTTACCCTCTTCCGTGCCCTGCAGGACATAGGTGATGGTTGCCTCCTTGAAGGGCAACCTGGTCTCCCAGGGCAGGTTCTCGGCCAGGGCCGGGATCCGACCGACCACGAGGGTGAGGGCGAGGGTGAGCACGGCTGTCTTCATGGGGGCCTCCTTGTGGCGGTGAAGGGGACGGGGCGCTGCAAACCGGGGCGCCGATGATGTTCGGACCAGGGCGGCACAAGCAATCAGAACCCGGGAGGGGGCATGTTTTCCTGCATCCAGGCCATAGCAGAACGCAAAATCCAGCAGGCGATCACGGACGGAACCCTGCCGGACCTCAGTCACTGGAAAAACAAGCCGCTGCCGCCGGACGACCTGGCCGGCGTGCCCGCCGACCTGCGCATGGCCTACCGGCTGCTCAAAAACGCGGGCTACGTGCCCGAGGAGGTGGCCATGCACCGGGAGATCAACCGCCTCGAGGAACTGCTGCCGCAGTGCGCCGACGAACGGGAAAAGATCCGCCAACTGCGGCGCATCGCCTGCCTCAGGACCCGGCTGGAGAACCGCACGGGCCGGTCCCTGCAACTCGGCGAGGACGGCGAGTACTACGGCCGGGTGGTGGACCGGCTGTCGACCCCGCGCAGGTGAGTCCGGTTCACAACTCGGTTCGCTGCTCGAACAGATCCCGGTCCTGATCGATCCGGGCCGCGCTGCCCAGGGAGGTCCGGATGCGATTCTCCGCCAGGGCCGCGAACAGCGGCGCGAACCCGCGCAGGTCCTCGGCGGTGGTGGCCAGCAGTTCGGCCAGCCGCTGTCGCCGGAAGGCCGGGGTGATGCCGCACAGGTAGTCGTTGCGGGCCGCCGCGCCCCGGGCGGCCGGGCCCAGGTGGGGCACGCAGCTGCCGTAGGCGCCGATGACCAGCTGGTCGAGCAGTTCCGCCCCCACTTCCATTTCCCCGATCACCGCCGGCAGGGCCTCGTAGGCCTCGTAGGTGCGGCGCACCTGCGGGTCGCGGTAGCTGACCATGCCGAAGTTGCCGCTCAGGTGGTTGAACTGGATGAAACAGCCGTAGGCCCCGTTCTTCTGGCGCACCGTGTTCCACAGGTAGTCCCGGGACAGCCAGGTGCGCAGCACCTCGAAGCGGCCGTTGTAGGCCTCCGGGCTGGGGAACAGGGTGCAGGCCTGGACGTTGTAGACGATTTCCGCCGAGGTGGTGCAGGCCCGGGTGCGGGCGCCGAGGCGGAACTCGGGATGCACGGGCGTGAGCGCCAGGTCGGCGAGGCTGTTCACCGTGGCCGCGCCGAGGGTGCGGAACCGCTCGATGTCGGCCGCCTCGGCGGTGATGGCCACGGTCAGACCCCGGCGCCGGAACAGATGGTCGCGGATGCGCTCCAGGGCGGCGAGCAGGTTGGCCTCCTCCGGATCGTACTGCCCGGCCAGGTGCTTGAGGTGCAGGTAGGCATGGATGCCGTGCACGTACTCGTGGTACCGGCCGGCCTGGCTCAGGTGGGCGAAGGCGTTGGTGGCGGCCAGCGAGTAGCCGTCGCTGTGAGCCGAGTGTTCGGCCCAGGCGAACTCGCGATGGACGATCTCGTCGATGCGGTGCACATCGGAGAAATCCACCGAGGTGAGTACCTCGTTGACCAGGGCCAGGGCCTCTTCGAGGAAGGAGGAGAGCACCTTGACGTGCAGCCAGAGGATCGGCCGGACCGTGTCGCGGCTGTCCGCCCGCAGGTAGGCCTGGAAAGAGTGGGAGAAGCCGCCGGTGCACTGGTTGATGGCCTTGGCGAACTGCATGTAGTCGAGCCGCCTGGTGCCGATCTCGGTGAGGATGGTGCCGAACAGGTCCAGGTAGGGCAGCAGGTCAGCGGGCAGGCCGGAGCAGTCCAGGCCGAAGTCGAGGTAGCAGATGCCGTTGGTTTCCAGGTCGCTGACCAGGAGCGGCGCACCGGCCAGCTGCATCGGCTGGACCGCGTGCAGGGGCGGCTCCGGATCCAGGTCGCGGCGCACCAGGCGCGGCAGGCGGCGCAGGTCCTCGGCCGAGGTGCGGGTTTCCTGCAGGGCCACGAGCGCCCGGGTGTGGTCCACAAGGTCGCGCCGGCCGGCCGCGTCCAGGGTGCGGGCAAAGGCGTCGAGCCGCTCCTGTTCCTCGCGTTGCCCCTGCTCCATCTTGGCCGGGTCCGGCACCAGGGTGACCGTGGCGGTGGCCGGGTTGTCGAGCAGGTGAGTGCGGATGAGCCGTTCGAAATAGCCGCCCGCCAGAGCTTCCGTGCGGATCTCGGCGAGCAGCGCATCGGTGCGCAGGGCGTCGAAGGGCGAGATCCGGTGGCGCAGGGCCGGCAGGGCCTTGCCGATCAGGTCCAGGCCGCGCTGGGCCTTGTTCATCTCCTCGCGCACGGCGAACTCGTACTTGTTCAGCTCGGAGAGCACCAGGTCACGATCCAGGCCGGAGTCGGCCATGCGGGTGAGGGTCGCCCGGAACAGGGCCTGGAAATGCTCCCGTTTTTCCGGGTCCGAGCCGATCAGGTAGGTGACGAGCAGCGACCGGTGGCAGGAGTCGGCCAGGAACACGCCGCCGAAATCCTTGCACAGGTAGGCGTTGACAATGGCCTTCTTGAGCGGCGAGCCGTCCGAGTTGAACAGGATGTTGGCGATGATCTGGAAGGCCGCGTTGAGCTTGCGGTCCCGGGCGGTGCCGACCAGGGTGCTCAGGGCGATGAAGGTCCGCTCCGCGGTGGGGCTGCCCGGCTGCACCGGGTAGCTCTCCTCGATGAGCACCGGACGGATGATCGGCTCGCCCTCGACGATGCCCGCCCGGGGGACCGGCGTGGTGCAGGCGGCCAGGAAGCGCTCCTGGACAAAGGCCAGTTCCTCTTCCAGCGGCGCGTCGCCGTAGAAGAAAAAGGTGGCGTTGGCCGGGTGGTAGTGCGAGCGGTGGAAGGCCACGAACTGCTCGTAGCTGAGGTCCGGGATGCGGTGCGGGTCGCCGCCCGACTCGTGCGCATAGGTGGACCCGGGCAGGAGCCCCTGGTAGGTGTGGTGGAACAAGGCGCGGATGGGGTCGGAGTAAGCGCCCTTCATCTCGTTGAAGACCACGCCCATGAACTGGAGCGGGTCGTCCTCGTGCTCCTGGTGGTAGTGCCAGCCCTCCTGCTCGAAGGTCGACCTGAGCAGCAGCGGGTTGAACACGACGTCGCAGTAGACGTCCATGATGTTGAAATATTCCGTCAGGTTGCGGGTGGCGAAGGGGTACCAGGTGGTGTCCGCGCCGGTCATGGCGTTGAGGAAGGTCATCATCCCGCCCTTGTGGATCTCGCCGAACACGTCCTTCACCGGGTACTTCTTCGATCCCATGAGCACCGAGTGCTCGAGGATGTGCGCCACCCCGGTGGAGTCCTCGGGCACGGTCATGAAGGAGACGCAGAAGGTCTTGTTGGGATCGTTGTTCTTGATCGCCAGAACCTGGCAGCCGAGCACGGTGTGGGTGAACAGGGAAACGGTGGAGTGGATTTCGGGGATCTCTTCCCGGTGTTCGAGCAGGAAGCCGTGGTGGACGGAACCGGTGGTCATGGTGGTCATGGGATCGTGGCGGGCTGGGGTTAGAAGGTCTTGTGCGAATCGAGAAGCATCGTCACCGGGCCGCTGTTTGTCAAGCAGACATCCATCATCGCCTGGAAAATGCCGGCCTCCACGGGCAGGCCGCGCTGGCGGCAACCACCGAGGAACTGCTCGTACAACTCCCGGGCGAGTTCCGGCGGGGCGGCGTCGTGCCAGGAGGGACGGCGGCCCTTGCGGCAGTCGCCGTGCAGGGTGAACTGGCTGACCACCAGCAGTTCGCCGCCCGCCTCGAGCACCGAGCGGTTCATCTGCCCGCGCTCGTCCGCGAAGATGCGCAGGTGGACGACCTTGTCGACCATCCAGGTCACGTCCCGGAGGGTGTCGTCGCGGTGGATGCCGAGCAGCACCAGCAGGCCGGTGTCGATGGCGCCGACGGTGCGCCCCTCGACCTCGACCCGGGCGCGGCTGACGCGTTGGACAACGGCTCGCATGGCTTCCTGGTGGAAGAAAGGGGAGAGGGCCGGGCCGCTTCAGGCGGGCCCGTCCGGATCGACCGGCCGCAGGGAACCGGTCAGGTACTGGACAATGGCCACCGCGGCCAGGGTCGCGGTCTCGCCGCGGAGGATGCGCGGTCCCAGGGAAAAGGTGGTGAAGCCCAGTGCCCCCAGGGTGTGCAGGTCGTCGGCGTGCAGGCCGCCCTCGGGGCCGAGGAACAGGCCCGTCGGCGCCGGGGTGAGGGCGGCCGGCAGGGCGGCCTGCCGCTCACCCTCCCAGGCGGCCAGGCGATGGACCCAGGCGCCCGGATCGAGTGTTGCCAGCGGCGTAACCGGCAGGATGCGCATGGGCTCGGCCCGGTGGCACTGCTTGCAGGCCTCGATCATGATGCGCTGCCAGCGCTCCTGCTGGTGGTCGCGGTCGCCGCGGTTCTCGCAGTGGCGGGTGAGCACCGGCGCCAGGGTGTGCACGCCCAGTTCGGTGGCCTTCTGGACGACGAAATCCATCTTCCCGCCCTTGAGCAGGGCCTGGACCAGGGTCAGGGGCGCACCCGCCGGGGCGTTCTCCCGGCGCCGGTCGGTGACCTCGGCGGTCACCAGTCGCATGTCGCAGCCGGTGAGCACGGCGGTGACGATCCCGCCTTGGCCGTCGAAGAACTCCACCGCCCGGCCGGGCCGCAAGCGCAGCACCCGGGCGATGTGGCGGGCCTCGGCGCCGGTGAGGGTGATGGTTTCGCCGGCAAGGCTGCCGGCAGGCAGGAAGAAGCGTCGCATGGCCCCTGTGTAGCACAAACCGGCGGCGAATGCACCCCCGGCGGGTTCAGGCGGGCCGCGGTCCGGCCGGGGTCGGCGGTTCGGTTGCTGACTGGCGGCGTCGGCAGGTGCAGACGGTCGCGGGCAGGGCGGTCGGCAGTTCCCGGCTGTCCGTCAGCTGGAAAACGGTCGGGTCGCAGCCAGGGAAAAACACGTCGCCGTCCACCTCGGCGTGGATGCGGGTGAGGATGAGGGTATCGGCCAGCGCCAGTCCGGCGCGGAACAGTTCTGCCCCGCCGATGAGGAAGACTTTGGTCGCTCCCGCACACAGGGCCAGCGCCTCGGGCAGGGAACCAGCCAGCCTGCAGCCCGGGCGCGGACGGTAGTCCGGGTCGCGGCTGAGCACGATGTTCAGCCGGCCGTCCAGGGGCCGGCCGATGGCCTCGTGGGTGCGGCGGCCCATGACCACCGGGTGGCCCATGGTCACCGTGCGGAAATGGGCCAGGTCCTCGGGCAGGTGCCAGGGCAGGCTGTTGCCGCGGCCGATCACGCCGTTGTCCGCGACCGCGGCGATGACGATCAGCTCCATCCGTGTCCGCCGTCCTGCAACCCCGGGGTCAACCGGTTGCAGATCGTTCTTTTTACCAAACATTTAGTCGCCATTGACCAGTGGTTCCCCTACCATGAGTCGCTTTTGCCGCGGGAAAACAGGACCAGCCGGGAGGGCTGCCTGAGAGCAGTGCAAACCTTATCCACAGACTGGAGGCTTTTCAACATGGAAGGATCGATGAACACGACCCATCGCTGGCGCTTCTGCCGTCTCGGCGGCTTTGACCAGGTCCGCCTGGAGACCGCCGAGGACATTCGTCACCTGGGCGAGCTCGACCAAAAACTCTGGGCCGCGCTCAGCTGCCCGGTGGACGGGCTGGAATTCGACCGCCGCACCCTGGAACTGCTCGACGTGAGCGGCGACCGGCGGGTGCGGGTCCAGGAGGTGCTGGCCGCGGTCGACTGGGTGAGCACCGTGCTCAAGGACATGAACCCGCTCATGGCCGGCGCGAGCGAATTGCCGCTGACCGCCATCGACGAGAGCCAGCCGGAAGGCCAGCAGCTGCTCGCTTCGGCCCGCCAGCTGCTGGCGCTCCTGGGCAAGCCCGAGGCCGAGACGGTGACCATCCAGGACGTGACCGACACGAGCACGCTGCTGCACAACTCGCGCTTCAACGGTGACGGCATCATCGCCGAGAACGCCGCCGAGGACGACGACACCCGGCAGCTGATCAACGAGGCGATCACCTGTGTGGGCAGCGACGAGGACCGCTCCGGCCTGCCGGGCGTCTCCGCCGAGCGGGTTGCCGCCTTCTTCGACGCCCTGAACCTCTACGCCGGCTGGTGGGGGCAGACCACGAGCGATCCGGCCATCCTCCCCTTCGGTGACGGTACCCAGGAGGCCGCGGCCGTGTACGGCCGGCTGAAGAACAAGATCGACGACTACTTCACCCGCTGCGGCCTGGCCGCCTACGACCCCAGGGCGGCGGAACCGCTTAACCCCGCGGCGGCCACCTACGAGACCCTGGCGGTCAAGGATCTGACCGCGGCCGTGGCCGAGGTGGAGAGCTTCCCGCTCGCCCATGTCGGCGCCGGCCTGCCCCTGCCCCTGCGCCAGGGCGTGAACCCGGCCTGGGCCGCCACCGCCGCCAGCTTCGCCGACCTGGTGGTCACCCCCCTGTTCGGGGAGAGCGCCGAGCTGACCGAGACCCAATGGCGCAAGGTGCAGGAGACCTTCGCCCCGTTCGAGGCCTGGCAGGCGGCCAAGGCCGGGGTCGAGGTGGAAGGTCTGGGCATCGACCGGGTGCAGGCCATTCTCCAGGGCTCGGGTCGGGCGAAGCTCGAGGAACTGATCCGCCGCGACCTGGAACTGGCCGACCAGGTGGAGGCCATCGGCAACGTGGTCCGGCTCGTCTACTACAACCGCGATCTCTACCAGCTGCTCAACAACTTCGTCTCGTTCCGCGATTTCTACGGCAACGAGCGCAAGGCCATCTTCCAGGCCGGCACCCTCTACATCGACGGCCGCGCCTGCGAACTCTGCGTCCGCGTGGCCAGCGTCGACGGGCACAGCCCCATGGCCAACCTGAGTCGCACCTACCTGGCCTACTGCGACTGCAAGCGGCGCAACTCTTCCGAGCAGATGTTCATCGCCGCCGCCTTCACCGAGGGCGACGCCGACAACCTCATGGTCGGCCGCAACGGCGTGTTCTACGACAGCGAGGGCAACGACTGGGACGCCACCATCGTCAAGCTCATCGACCACCCGATCAGTGTCCGCCAGGCCTTCTGGTCGCCCTACAAGCGGATCGCGCGCATGGTCGGCGAGCAGATCGAGAAGTTCGCCGTGGCCAAGGACAAGGCCGTGGACGCCAAGACCGGCGAGGGCATCGCCGCCGCCGCCAAGGCGGATGCGGCCGCCCCGCCCGCGCCCTTCGACGTGGGCAAATTCGCCGGTATCTTCGCCGCCATCGGCCTGGCCCTGGGCGCCATCGGCACGGCCATCGCCTCCATCGTCGGCGGCTTCATGTCCCTGCCGGTATGGGAGATGCCGCTGGCCATCATCGGCATCATGCTGGCCATCTCCGGTCCGTCCATGCTCATCGCCTTCCTCAAGCTGCGCCAGCGCAACCTCGGCCCGATCCTCGACGCCAACGGCTGGGCGGTGAACACCAAGGCGAGCATCAACATCCCCTTCGGCTCCACCCTGACCAAGATGGCGGCCCTGCCCAAGGGCGCGGAGCGCTCGCTCATCGACCCGTTCGCCGAGAAGAAGACCCCGTGGAAGCGGTGGGTGTTCCTGGCCGTGCTGCTCGTGGCCCTGGGCTTTGCCTGGAACAAGGGCTACCTGCAGAAAGGGGTGCAGCAGCTGAAGAGCCAGCTGAGCAGCCAAACCAAGCCGGCCCCTGCCCCGCCTGCTCCACCGGAAGCGGCCAAGCCCGCCCCCGCCGTCAAGTAAGCATTTCTTTGTACCCACAAAAAAAAGCCGGATCAGTGATGATCCGGCGTTTTTTTTTGCGGTGGCCCGCGCCGGGGTTCAGCCGCGGTCGGGTGAAAAACGGTAGGTGCGCTGGTCCGCTCCCGGCGCGGTGCGGGTGGAGGCGGCGAGCAGCACGACCATGGCCAGGGCCCAGCCGATGCCGATCTGCACCAGGCTGCGGCCAAGGTCCGGGCCGAACCCGGCCGCGCCGAGACGCACCCCGGCCCAGTAGGCCAGCGGCCCGCCGATGGCCCCGAAGACGAGGGCCACCAGCGGCCGGCCGGAGAGCCAGGCGAGCGCGTAGTGCAGGGAGGTGGCGAACTGTAGCCAAAGGACGAGCAGCCAGAACGGCGGCAGCAGCGGGAAAGGACCGGCGTCCGCAAAGCGGAGGGCGCCGGTGTGCAGGTGGACGCTGTCGATGCACAGCCCGAGAAGCAGGGAGGCGAGCAGGAGTTGCGCCTCCCGCCGGGGCTGACGGACCAGCGCCAGGTGCAGGGCCACCGGCACGAGGCCGGCCGCGGCGGCCGGGAGCGGATGGCCGGCCGCGGCGCCGAGCACACAGGTGAACCAGCCCGCCTGGAAGAGGACGAAATTGACCAGGGTGGTGGCCCGTTCGGCGCGCAGCATCAACTCGCCTCCACCGGCTCGCCCATGCGCGCCAGCACCAGGTGGTAGTTGCGCACCAGCCGGGTGCGGAAGCCGGCCTCGCAGTAGCTGAAATAGTAGGTCCAGCGGCGAAGGAAGGTCTCGTCGAAGCCGAGTGCCAGCACCTCCTGGCGCCGGGCGAGCAGGGTTTCGCGCCAGTGCGCCAGGGTGGGCACATACTGGCTGCCGATATCCTCCAGGCCCACCGGGTTGAGCCGGGTGGCCGCGGCCATGGCCGCCACCATGGCCCCCAGCGAGGGCAGGTGGCCGCCCGGGAAGATGTGTTTGCGGATCCAGTCCGAGCCCAGCCGGTAGGCCCGGTACTTCTGGTCCGGCATGGTGATCGCCTGCAGGACGATGCGCCCGCCCGGGGCGAGCAGCCGGTCGAGGGCGCGGAAATAGCTGGGCAGGTGACGGTGGCCGACCGCCTCGATCATCTCGATGGAGACGATCCTGGTGAACCGGCCCTGCACGTGGCGGTAGTCGGTGAGTTGCACCTCGATCCGCCCCTCCAGCCCGGCCTCGCGCACCAGCCGTTCCACCCAGGCGTGCTGCTCGCGGGACACGGTCACCGCGGTCAGCCGGCAGCCGGTGCGCCGCACCGTCTCCAGGGCAAACCCGCCCCAGCCGCAGCCGATCTCGAGCACGTGGTCGTCCGGGCCGATGGCGGCGCGGTCGATGATGGCATGGATCTTGTTCTTTTGCGCTGTCTCCAGGCTGTCCGCGGGATCGAGGAACAGGCCGCTCGAGTAGCACATGGTCGGGTCGAGGAACAACCGGTAGAAGTCGTTGCCCAGGTCGTAGTGGGCGCTGATGTTGCGCCGGCTGCCGGCCGGGGTGTTGTCGCGGCGCAGGTGGTGGAGGAAGTTGACCGCCCTGCCGGCCAGGGCTGGCCACAGCCTGCGGTCGTTGACCGCCTCCTCGCGCAGGGCGAGCAGGCTGAGCAGGGCCACCAGGTCCGGGCTGTCCCAGTCGCCGTCCGTGTACGACTCACCGAAACCGATGTCCGCGCTGAGCATGGCCCGCTGCCAGAAACGGTGGCGGTGCACGGTCATGGCCACCTGCGGCCCGGACTGCGGGTCACCGCAGACGACCTGATCGCCGTCGGCGGTGGTCAGGGTCAGGCAGCCGTGGTCGAGTTGGGCAAAGAACCGGGTGAGTACCCTCCGGCCCAGCCGTTCGAGCGAACCCGGGCCCACCTGGCGGATGGTGTGCGGTGAGCAGGGCTCCGGCCTGGTGAACACCGGCAGCTTTTTGCCGAAGTAGAGGCGCGCCGCCTGGGCGAGGATGCGCGGGAAGGAGAGGACGGCGCGCAGCGGGTGACGGAGCACGGTGCGGGCCAGGATCGATGGCGTGAGTTCCTCCCCTCGACCGGTGAACGAGGCCTGCAGGGCCGGCTCGCCGTCGATCGAGTAGGTGATGGCCAGGGTCAGGGTGTCGCCGCCGGGCGGGGTGAGGTGGAAGCGGTAGCTGCCAGTGCGCGGGAAAAAGGGCGAAACGTGGAAGACCTTGTCCGTGGCCGGCCGGTCCGCCTCTCCCGGGAGGCAGTAGAGATGGGTGTCGCCGAAGGTGTTGTTCACCTGGACGAGCACCGCGAACACCTGCCCGGCCGCGTCCAGGCAGAAAAAGAAGCTGGCCGGGTTGAACACGTAGTGGAACTGGCGCAGGGCGGTGACCAGCACGACTCGCGCCGGCTCCGTGTCCAGGCCATGCTCGCGCAGCCCCCGGCAGACCTTGTCCCGGAGCGGCGCCGTGCCGGGATGGAGGTAGTCGCGGTCGTGCAGGGCGATGGGCCGAATGCGGTTGTGGCCGAACCAGCGGCTCTGGTCGGCCAGCGCATCGACTTCGTCCAGGTCGAGGGCGTAGAGATGCAGGGGGTAGCTGAACTCGTGCCGGGTGATGCGGCAGCGGGTGTGGCGCAGCTCGCCGGTGTAGAGCCGCGAGTTCATCGCTCGGCCTGCAGATGGGCCACGGCCTGGTGGGCGGAGCGGACCGCGTCCTCGTGGAAGCCGTAACCGAAATAGCTGCCGCAGAACCAGGTGCGGCGCACCCCGTTGAGCGAGGGCAGGGCCGCCTGGGTGGCCATGCTGGCGTCGGTGTACAGCGGGTGGTGGTAGTCCATGCGGGCGAGCACCTGGCCCTCGTCGTAGCCGCCGGGACGGTTCAGGGTGACCAGGTAGTGGCGGCGGGTGGCCAGCCCCTGGAGTAGGTTCATCGAGTAGGTGACGTACACCGGCCGCTCGCCCTGGTCGCCTCGCTCGCGGCGGAAGTTCCAGCAGGCCCAGGCCCGCTCGACAGGCGGCAGCACCGAGGTGTCGGTGTGGAGCACGGTGGTGTTCAGCTCGTAGCGCCAGGCGCCGAGCAGGCGTGACTCGTCCGCGCTCGGATCGGCCAGCAGGCGCAGGGCCTGGTCCGCGTGGGCGGCGACCACCACCGCGTCGAACCGTTCCGCCGACCGGTCGGCAAAGGCGAGCTCCACGCCGTCATCCGCCCGGCGGACCTGCTGCACCGGGCTGTCCAGCCGGATCGCGCCGCGGAAGCGGTCGCAAAAGGCGCGCACATAGCTGTGGCTGCCGCCGCTCACGGTCCGCCAGCGCGGCCGGTGGCGCAGGTCGAGCAGGCCGTGGTTCTTGAAGAAGCGCAGGAAGGAGCGGGCCGGAAAGGCGGTCACCCGGCCGGCCGGGGTCGACCAGATGGCCGCCGCCATGGGCGCCAGGTAGTGGTCCGCCATGAACGGCTGGAACCGGTGGCGCGCCAGGTAGTCGGCCAGGGTGCCGAGGTCGGCGTCGCCGGCCAGGTCGGCCTCGGCCTGGCGGCAGAACCGGCCGATCTCGAGGAGGAACCGCCAGAAGCGGGGGCTGACCAGGTTGGCGCGCTGGCTGAACACGCCGTTCAGGTTGTTGCCCGCGTAGGTGAAGCCGGTCTCGCGGCAGTGGAAGCCGAACGACATCTCGGTGGCGCGCGAGGCCACGCCGAGTTGGTCGAGAAAAGCGATGAACAGCGGGTAGGTGGCCTCGTTGAAGACGATGAAGCCGGTGTCCACGCCGGTGCCGGCGTCCGGCCCTTCCTCGATGGTGACCGTGTGGGTGTGGCCGCCCAGGTAGTCGTGCTGCTCGAACAGGGTCACCTGGTGGTCGTTCTGAAGCAGGTGGGCGGCGACGATGCCGGCCACGCCGCCGCCGATCACGGCGATCTTCGATCCGTGCTGCATGCTCACTCCGGGGATTGGGTTGGTGGCGGGCCGGCCGGCTGACGGCGGGGCGGCCAGGGGAAGAAGGCGCTGGTCCGGGCCTTGTACGCCGCGAACACGGGGTCACCTTCGTACTTGGCCTCGAGCATGGGGATACCCGAGACCTTGAGCAGCAGGAAGGCGATGGTCAGCGGGCTGATCAGGCCATAGAGGCCCAGCGGCGAACCCAGGCCGACGAGCAGGATGCCCCACCACAGGGTGGCCTCGCCGAAGTAGTTGGGGTGCCGGGTCCAGGTCCACAGCCCCTCCTGGATGATCCGGCCGCGGTTGGCCGGGTCGCGTTTGAAGCGGAGCAGCTGCCAGTCGCCGATGGCCTCGAAGAGAAAGCCGAGGGCAAAGACGAGCAGACCGGCCAGGTCGGTCCAGCGGGGTCCGGGCCCGGGGGCGGCGATGGCGAGCAGCACCGGCATGAGGATGACCAGTACCACCCCGCCCTGGAGCAGGTAGATCTGCAGGAAGCTGCGCCAGAGGATGGTCCGCCCCCAGGCCTCGCGGAACTGGCGGTAGCGGAAGTCCTCGCCGCGGCCGCGGTGACGCAGGCCCAGGTGCAGGCCGAGCCGCACCCCCCAGAGGGTGACGAGCGCGAGCAGCAGCAGCGGCCGGAACTGCGCCTCCGCGCCGGCCTGCCACCAGGCCGACCAGCCGGCAACGACAAAGGCCGGGCCGTAGGCGATGTCCACCAGGCTGTTGTCCCGGGCGAGCAGGCCGACCAGATACATCAGGCACATGTAGGCGAGCAGGGTGAGCGCCGCGCTCTGCAGGATCTGGGCGGTCATGGGCGTTGCCTCCCGCGGTTCAGCCCCGGCCGAGCCAGGTGCCGATCAGGTAGGCGCCGCCGCTCACCAGGGTGCCGAGCACCGTGCCCCAGGTGATGTCGACCACGGTCACCAGCACCGGCCAGTCACGCAGGGTGGCCAGGTTGGTCAGGTCGTAGGTGGCGTAGGTGATAAAGCCGAACAGGGCCCCGTACAGGCAGGCGCGGCCGAGCGAGCCGGCCTCCAGCCCGGGACGGACCGCGAAGAAGAGGATGCCGGCGATGTACAGGCCGTAGAAGACGAAGGCGGCCGGCCAGTTGACCGTCGGGCTGAGCAGGGTCTGCAGCTGCTCCTTGTAGAACCCGCGGGCGACGATGCCCAGCCAGATCATGTCGATCACGAAGAAGACCGGCACGGTGAGCAGGTAGAGCTTGAGCCAGAACAGGGTGGTCATCGCTGCGCCTCCACCAGGGGGCGGCTCCCGGTCCATCGCCGGATGGCGATGAGAACCGTTCACCAATTATTTGGTTCAGCAACAGTAAGGTATCCGGCGGAAAAAACAAGCGTTCCGGCGCGGGGGGCGATGGAAAAATCCTTCAGTCCAGGTCGTCCGCGGCCAGCACCCGCAGCCGCTGGAACCGGTCGACCAGCAGGTAGCGCTCGACCCTGACCGCGACCAGGGCGGTGTCCGGCGCCTGGATAAAACCCGCCAGGCCCGGATGGCGGTCGAGCAGGAGGCGCTGCAGCCGGTCCCGTTCATCGCCGGCCACCTCCGCGGCCCGGCCGAGCGCGGTCACGGCCGTGGCCGCCGCCACGTCGGCCTGAGTGTTGCTGCGGTTGTCGATGAGCAGGGCCGCCGTCCCGCTGGCAGCGAGGTTACGGAACTTGCGGGTGGCCCGGCCGGTGGCGAACACCAGCCGGCGCAGGTCCGGACTGGCGGCGAAGGCGACCAGGCTGGCGTAGGGGCCGGCCTCATCGGCGGTGGCCAGCACCGCGTGCAGCTGCTGTTGGAGAAGGTCGTGCAGACAAACGGTCAGTACAATTCGGTCAGTGGGCATGTCTATTCTCCTGCAAAGTTTTCCAGAGGAAGAAAAATCAAACGGAATATCTTGCCAAGCTGTCAATGCGAATTACTATCCAAGGCACGGCAGTCAATAATCAACACACCAAAAGGAGAACGGACATGGCTGAGAACAAGGATTACGGCGAAGTGAGCGGCGGCACCGGCGGGTACGAGTCCATGGTCTGGGTCCGGGACAAGGACGGCAAGGAGTATGCCTGCTACCTGAAGGATATCAAGGGCATCAAGACCAAGGAGCAGCTCACCGAGGACGAGAAGGCCAAGTGTGTGGATGTCAGTCAGATCGTCGGCACCGAGCGCTGGTAAGTCGCGCAGGTAGCCGGTGGAGTAGGGCCCGTCCGCGATGCGGACGGGCCCTTTTTTATTGCCCGCCGGATCAGAGCGCACCCGCAGGCCGTCGCTCCGGCACCGCCACCTGCGGGATCTTTCCCTCGTTCCAGGCCGGGGACACGTACAACTGGCAGTAGCAGGCGCCGAACTCGCGCACGTCCGCGGCCCGGTAGACGCAGGGGCAGAGGATGTCCCGGTCGCGTTCCCGGTCGCCGCTGGCCAGCCGACAGGGACAGGCCAGGTAGCCGTAGCGGGCGCGGTTGGTGAGCAGGCCGCGGAGCAGGTCAAAGGTCCGCTCCCGGTCGCGGTTGAACGGATAGCCTTTGGGCTCCTGCAACTCGCGCAGCCGGTCGTAGAGGTCGTCCACCTCGGTGCGCACCCCAATGGTCTCCTTGATCTCCTGGACCTTGAAGCCGGTGATCACCCGCTCGCCGATCACCGTGGTGGGGAAGGAGCACTGCGGGTTGACCGCGCGCAGAGCGTTCACCGCCGCCTCGCGCTCGTCGCCCGTGAGCAGGTCGACCTCGATGGCCCGGTGGGGCACGGCCAGATCGGTGAGCATCTTCTTGATCGCCTGGCAGTACGCACAGGTGGACAGGCTGTAGAGGGTGATCGCGGGCATCGGCTGCTCCCTGGTGGGCCACCGGCACGGCGGCTTGACGGCGGATGGCGGACCGGGTGAACCCTCGGCCTCGCCGCTGACCGGGAGAGCATAGAACGGCCGGGGCCGGCGGGCAAGGGGAAAGATCGGCCCGCTGCCGCCTGGGCGCTATCTGTTGGCGTGCAAGGTTTTTTGCGACCGGCCGCCTCTCTCCTAGGTGATCGGCCCGGGGCTGTTGTATAAGGGTGGAGAATGTTCCCGTCGCCGGCGGGCGTCAGTCCCCGCCCGGCGAGCGGGATCGTGCCACGATCTTTGCCGAGGATGCCGCATGTTCCGGTTGTGCCTGTTGCTGCTGCTGTTGGTACCCTGTTCCGCGTCGGGCGGTTCGGCCCTGCCCGCGGACCGCCCGTTGCGGGTGGTCATGGACAATACCTACCCGCCCTACGTGTTCCTTGACAGCCGCGGCGTCCCCCAGGGCATCCTGCCGGACCAGTGGCGCCTGTGGCAGGAACGCACCGGCGTCCGGGTCGAGATCACCGCCCTGGACTGGCAGGACGCCCTCGCCGCCATGCGGGCCGGCCGCCACGACGTCCTCGACACCGCCTTCCGTACCGAGGAGCGGGACCAGTGGCTCGAATTCGGCCGGCCCTACGCCCGCATCGAGGTCGCGGCCTTCTTCGCCAGCGAGATCGGCGGCATCACCGACATCGACTCGCTGCACGGCTTTGCCGTGGCCGCCAAGGAGGGTGACGCGGTCATCGGCCACCTGCGCAGTCGCGGGGTGGACAACCTGCTGCTGTTCAAGGGCTACGAGGCGATCGTCGAGGCGGCCCGCGACAACAAGGTCAACGTCTTTGTCATCGATAAGCCGCCGGCCCTCCACTACCTGCACAAGTACAACCTGCACCGGCGATTCAACGCCTCGCTGCCCCTGGAGGCGGGCGATTTCCACCGGGCCGTGGCCAGGGGCCAGACCGACCTGCTGAACGCGATCGAGGCCGGCTTCGCCGCCATCCCGGCGGCGGAGCTGGCCGCCATCGACCAAAAGTGGCGCGGCATTCCCCTGCTCGACCGGCTGCCCCTGCGCCTGCTGCTTTCCGCGGCCGGTGGCGCCTGCGCCCTGATCCTCGCCCTCTTCCTGTGGAACCGCACCCTGCGGCGGGCGGTGCACCACCGCACGGCCGAACTCGAGCAGAGCCGGGAGGTCCTGCGCGAGAGCGAGGCCCGCTACCGGGAACTGGTCGAGGACGCCAACAGCATCATCCTGCGCATGGACAGCACCGGCCGGATCACCTTCTTCAACGAGTTCGCCCAGACCTTCTTCGGCTACCCGGCCGAGGAGGTGCTCGGCCAAAACGTGGTCGGCACCATCGTGCCCGAACACGACTCGGCCGGGGTGGACCTGCGCGCCCTGATCGCCGATCTCGGCGTGCGGCCGGAGCGCTACCTGACCAGTGAGAACGAGAACATGCGCCGCGACGGCAGCCGGGTGTGGATCAGCTGGACCAACCGGCCGGTCTACGACCCGGCCGGCCATTTGATCGGGCTGCTCTCTGTGGGCAACGACGTGACCGGGCGCAGAGAGGCGAGCGAGGCCCTGGGGCGGGAACGGGAGCGGCTGGAATCGGTCATCTCCGGCTCGAGGCTCGGCACCTGGGAATGGAACGTGCAGACCGGCGAACTCGTGGTCAACGAGACCTGGGCGCGCCAGCTCGGCCGCACCCTGGCCGAGCTGGCGCCCTGCAGCCTCGACACCTGGGCCGAGCTGGTGCACCCGGACGACCTGGAGCCTGCCCGCCAGGCCCTGCAGCGGTGCGTGGACGGAGACAGTGCCGATTACGATGCGGAGTTCCGGCTGCGCCACCGGGACGGCCGCTGGGTGTGGATCCTCTCCCGGGGCCGCCTGCTCACCCGCGACCCGGCCGGCCGACCGCTGCTGCTGTTCGGCACCCACACCGACATCACCGGGCTCAAGCAGGCGGAGGAGGAGCTGCGGGCGAGCAACGAGCTGCTCTCCCGGTTCATCCGTCATTCACCGATCTATGCCTTCATCAAGGAGATCGAGCCGGACGGGAGCCGGACGCTGCGCGCCAGCGACAACTACCAGGACATGCTCGGCATCCCGGGCTCGGCCATGGTCGGGCGGACCATGCACGAGCTGTTCCCGGCGGAATTCGCCGACAGGATCGTCGCCGACGACCGGCGGGTGGTGGAACGGGGCGAGATCCTGCAGCTGGAGGAGGAGTTCGCCGGGCGGTGCTACACCACCATCAAGTTCCCCATCACCTTCGGGGAGCGGCGGCTGCTCGCCGGCTACACCATCGACGTCACCGAGCGGCGGCGCACCGAGGAGGAGTTGCGGCGGCGGGAGGAACAGCTGCAGCAGATGATCGAGATCCTGCCCATCGGCCTGTGGATCACCGACCGGCACGGCAGCCTGCTGCGCGGCAACCCCGCCGGCCGGACCATCTGGGGCGGGGCGCCGGCCGCGAGCGACGGCCCGGGCGCCTTCCCGGCCCGCCGCCTGCCCGGCCGGGAGCCGGTGGCGGCCGAGGAGTGCGCCCTGGCGCGCACCCTGCAGAGCGGTGCCACCGTGACCGACGAACTGCTCGAGATCGAGGCGGCGGACGGCACGCGCAAGACCATCCTCGCCTATTCGGCGCCGGTGCGTGACCACCGCGGCGACATCGACGGGGCGATCCTCGTCCATTTGGACATCAGCGACCGCAAGGCCCTGGAGGAGCAGCTCATCCAGGCTCAGAAAATGGAGTCCATCGGCCGCCTGGCCGGCGGGGTGGCGCACGATTTCAACAACATGCTCAGCGTCATCCTCGGCCACACGGAACTGGCCCTGGACACGGCCGGCCTCTCCCGACCGCTCTCCGGCCGGCTGCAATCCATCCGCGAGGCGGTGCAGCGCTCCACCGACCTCACCCAGCAGCTGCTCGCCTTTGCCCGCCGCCAGACCGCGGCCCCGCGGGTGCTTGACCTTAACGCCACCGTGGCCGGCATGCTCAAGATGATCCGGCGGCTCATCGGCGAGGACATCGACCTCACCTGGCTGCCGGCCGGGGGACTGCCGCCGGTGCGCATCGATCCTTCCCAGGTCGACCAGATCCTCGTCAACCTGTGCGTCAACGCCCGCGATGCCATCGGCGACACCGGCCGGATCACCATCGAGACCGCTTCGGTCACCTTCGACCAGGCGGACTGCGTCCGTCACCCGGAGGTCGCGCCGGGCGGCTACGTGCGCCTGTCGGTGCGTGACACCGGCTGCGGCATGAACGACGACATCCTCGCCCACCTGTTCGAGCCGTTCTTCACCACCAAGGAGCTGGGCAAGGGCACCGGCCTGGGGCTGGCCACGGTCTACGGCATTGTCCGCCAGAACGGCGGCTGCATCGAGGTCGACAGCCGGCCGGACCGGGGCGCGGTGTTCCGCATCTACCTGCCGGGGCACGAGGGCAGCGGACTGCCGGAGGCGGCGGAAGGAGCGGCCCTGCCGGTGGCCGGCGGCAGTGAGACCATCCTCCTGGTCGAGGACGAGCCCCTGATCCTGGAGATGGTCACCGCCATGCTCGCCCCGCTGGGCTTCACCGTGCTCGCGGCGGCGACCCCGGCCGAGGCCCTGCGATTGGCGCGGGAACACACCGGCACCATCGACCTGCTGCTCACCGACGTGGTCATGCCGGAGATGAACGGCCGCGAACTGGCGGCGCGGCTGGTCGAAATCCGGCCGGGGCTGCGGCGGCTGTTCATGTCCGGCTACACCGCGGACGTGATTGCCAGCCGGGGGGTGCTCGAGGAGGGGGTGGAGTTCGTGCAGAAGCCGTTCACGCGCAAACGGCTGGTGGCGCGCATCCGCCAGGTGCTCGACCGGCAGGAGGCGCCGGCCTGAGCGGTTGCGCCGCGGCGGAGGGCTGGTGGCCGGGCGGCCCGCTCAGCGGGATGCGGTCGTGGCGACGGGTTGGAGGGCTTTGGCGAGCCGGGCCAGGAACTGCGGTTCCATGGCCTCGGCCACCCGGTTTTCGGTGCGGGCGCAGCGGACCACGATCAGGTCGTGCGAGGGCAGGATGAAGGCGAAGTTGCCGCCGGAGCCGAACATGCGCACCATGTCGGCGGGCAGATCCCTGCCGAAGTAGCCGTCCACGTTGGCGCGCATGTTCTGGTACCAGGGCGCGGTCCGGGTGCGCTCGATCCATTGCGGGTCGACGATCTGCCGGTCCTGCCAGCGGCCCTTGCGGAGGACGAGGTAGGCGAAGCGGGCGTAGTCCCGCGGGGTCATGCACAGGCCGCCGTGGGTCACCCAGCGGTGCGTCCCCGGCGGCGGGTGGTGGTAGGAGACCCCGGAGAAGCCGATGGGCGCCAGGATCCG
>JAGODN010000309.1 GCA_017998195.1 Desulfobulbus sp.
TGACCGCCACGGTGCTGCTCGCCCTGCCGCTGTTCGCCCTGTACGAGGCCGGCATCCTGGCCGCCCGGGTGTTTTCCGGCCCGGCCGCTGCCGCCACCTCCGACCCCCCCCGCTGAGCCTTCACCACCCCCCGCCGCCGCCCCCGCCGGACGAGCCGCCGCCACCGCCACCACTTGAGGAGGAACTGGCGGCACTGCTGGCCGCGGCCATGCCGCTGGCCGCAGCCCCCCACGACCCGGCCGCGCCGGCCCCGCCGAAGGCGCCGCCGCCGCCGCTGAACCCGCCCACCGCATCCGCCTGACCGGCAAGACCGCCACCGGCAGGCGAAATCGCTCCGTAGGCTCGGAACCAGGAGTCCACCTGCGGCCCCAGCCCGAAGGCGAGCAGGTAGGGGAACCAGGCGTCGTCAAGCCCCGGCTGTTCCCGTTCGAGTTCCCTCCGACACCAGGCGCGCGCCGCGGCCAGCCGGCGACGCAGGTCGATGCCCGCGGCGGTATCCTTGCTGCGGGCCTGGTTGAAGGTCGCGTTGATCCAGGCCCCGGCCACGCAGGCAAGCCCGGCCAGGTGCAGCGCACCGGCAGGCAGGCGCAGCGACAGGAAGGACAGGGCGGCCAGCACACCGCCGCCGAACAGGAGCAGGAGCAGGGCCCAGGCGCGCACCGCCTCCGCCCGCTGGCAATATACATGGGCGACAACAGCGGTGACGGCCCAACAGAGGAGCAGCACACCGATGGGCAGCAGCAGCGGCCGCAGATCCTGCTGCTGCAGCACGTTGGCGGCGATGAGCAGGAAAACGCTCCAGCCGCAGAACAAGGCCGCCAGCACCCACAGCCTTTTCCGGAAGGTGCCCAGCCGCCAGAACACGAGCGCGGCCGGCACCACCATCAGCAGGAAGCCGCCGCCCATGGCCCCGGCCATGGCCCTGAAACGCGCGTCGGCAAAGGTCTCGGGCGAAAGACTGCCCAGCACCAGGAGCAGCAGGCCAAGCACGAACAGGAGGGTTGACGGTATCCAGCCCCACCACCAGGGGCCCGCGGTCGTGCCGGTCAACCGTTGCACCCGGGCCTCGAGTGGCTGGCGGATCCGGTCCACCGGATCGAAACTCCTGTTCTTCTCCCGGTAGTAGTCGCGGACCAGCCGGGTATCGGTGGTGTCTCCCCGGACAAAAAGGCCGTCCACCAACTGCCGTTCGTAGCCCTTGAACCGGCTCCGTTCCTGCTGCAGGGTGAGGTGGAGGATCGGCCCGCCCGGGACCGGCAGGCGATGGCCGAACAGGGCGAAGGTGGGGTGCTCGACCCGGCTCGCCATCTTGCCCTCCTGGACCAGGCGGGCGATGACCGCGGCCACCTCGGCCGCGCCGGTGGTCTTGTCCCAGGTCGCACCCACCACCTCAGGGGGCAGGCTGAGCACCTGGCGTTCCACCCAGGCCCGGTCCACGGGTTCATCAAGGGTCGCAAACCGCCCCAGGCGGGCTTCATGGCGCCAGAAGGCGATGGCCTTGAGGAGCAACAGCAGCCACAGCCCGGCCAGCAGCCCCGGTCGCAGCCACGCCGGAACGACCGGCGCGGGCACGGTCGCACCCCGGGCGCGGCTCTCTGTCCCGGTGCTGAAAAAGGCCGGTTTGCCCCGGGTGTGGCGCAGCAGGCTGGTGAGTACCACGCTCTCGCCCGGCGCCAGGTGCGCCCGCTCCACCGCCGGCGGCAGCGTGGACTGCGCCTGCCAGACCGGGTCGAGCGCCAGGTCGAGGTGAAACCGCTCGATCTCGCCGGTGCGGTCGGGAAAGGCGAAATCATGGTCGAGCAGGTAGCCGTCCGCCCGCTGCAGCAGGATCCCGGTCAGGGTGTACTCAAGCAGGTAGACGATGGCCGTGTCACTGAACTCCGGGCCCGACGGCAGCCGGCTGCGCCAGCGCACCGTGTCCGTCCCCTGCCAGTCCCAGTGATCGACCTGCTTGAGGCTGCCCTGGCGGAGTGGTGTCGCGACCCCGGTTTGCGGGTCGATCCGGGCAATCCGGACCTGCTCCAGCCGCTGCCCCGGACCGACGTAAAACCGCCGCTCGCCGCCGTTCCAGTCGCCGCTGAACACCATCACCTGGCGCTCGCGCACGTGCAGGCGACCATCCGCGTCGAGGCGGGCCTGCACCGCCAGTTCCCGCCAGTGGAGCGAACGGGCCTCGACCCGGTCGCCGGCCGCGACCAGAAACACCATCACCAGAAGCAAGAGCCGCAGGTCAACGCGCATCCCGTCCCTCTCTGTCTGCCGGGCCGCCGCGGCCCGGTCCGGAAAATCCGGGCCGAAGCGACCAAAAGATGGTATAGCGGGCCTGCCCGCCCGTCCCAACCGGGACCGCCAACCAGTGCCAACGCAGGCGGCCGGAGAACCGCATGCAGCCGACACCCCGCAACGAACCAGCACCCACCCCGCACCCCACGCCCCGCACCGTGTTCACCCGTCAGCAGCAGTTGATCGGCTGGCTGGCGGTGTTCGGCTCGGCCCTTTTCTTCTACCTGGCCACTGCCATCATCAGCTGGGCGCGGCCCCACGTGGCGATCACCACGCCCTTCTACGTGTTCGCCCGCTTCCTGCTCGGTTTCGTCATCGTCAGCCTGGGCATGCTCCTGCGCCGCCAGCGGCCGGTGTGCGCCCACGCCCACCCCATCATCGGCCGCACCGTGACCAACACGGTGGCGGTCTACTGCTTCTACCGGGCGGTGGAAGTCGGCTCGGTGGCCGGCGCCAACATCCTCAACATGACCTACCCGCTGTTCGTCGCCCTGTTCTCCTGGTTCGCCTTGCGCGACGAGCGCGACCGGTTCGAACTGGCGGTGGTGGGCGTGGCCATGGCCGGCATCTGGCTGATCCTCGACCCGACCCGCATCCACGGCGGCTGGCACAACCTCTGGGGACTCGCCTCGGGCCTGACCGCCGGGGTCTCGATCATCTACCTGAACCTCTGCCGCCGCCACCACGACAGCGAGTCCATCCTGCTCTTCATGTTCGGTGCGGGCGCCCTGCTCATGCTGCCCTTCTTCCACGCATCGCTGTTCTGGCCGAACCCGGTCGAGTGGTTTTTTCTGCTCACCTGCTCGGTCAGCGGCATTCTCGGCCAGTACTGCCTCACCTACGGCTTTCTCTACGTGACCGCGGTGGAGGGCGCGGTGATCTCCTCAAGCCGCATCCTTCTGGCCGCCCTGCTCGGCCCGCTGCTGGTCGCCGACCCGCCGCTCACCCTGGCCGGTTGGGCCGGGGCGCTCATCATCTTTGCCGCCAACGTGGCCCTGGCCCTGCGCCGGTCGCCGGCAGGCCGCTGATTCGCCAGTCCGCTCAGCCCGCTCAATCCGCCTGCGGGATCATCTCCTGCTTGAGCAGGCAGCAGCTGATGCGGTGCACCGGCGTGCCGTCCGGGTGGTAGCTGATGTTGTCCGGCTGCAGCAGCCGGTTCATGACGCAGCCCTCGGGGATGGCGAGCGGGAAGAAGCGC
>JAGODN010000310.1 GCA_017998195.1 Desulfobulbus sp.
GTGCGGCGTCAACCTGCGGGTCGAGGCGGGCCGCACCCACGCCCTGGTGGGCGAGTCCGGCTCGGGCAAGTCGGTGACCGCGTTCAGCGTGCTCCGCCTGCTCGAGGACACCACCCGGGTGGAGACGAGCGGCTCGATCCGCTTCGACGGCCAGGAGCTGACCACCCTGAGCCGCGACCGGATCCGCGCCATCCGCGGCAACCGCATCGCCATGATCTTCCAGGAGCCCATGACCTCGCTCAACCCGGTCTACCCGATCGGCACCCAGCTCATGGAACCGCTGCTGCTGCACCAGGGAGTGGACAGGAAAGAGGCTCGGGCCCGTGCCCTCAAGCTGCTGGAACGCACCGGCATCGACGACCCGGAATACCGCCTCACCTGCTACCCGCACCAGCTCTCCGGCGGCCAGCGCCAGCGGGTGATCATCGCCATGGCGCTCGCCTGCCGGCCGGCCCTGCTCATCGCCGACGAGCCGACCACCGCCCTGGACGTGACCATCCAGGAGCAGATCCTGGCGCTCATCCGCGATCTCCAGGCCGAGTTCGGCATGGCCGTGCTGCTCATCACCCACGACCTGCCCATGGTGCGCAAGATCGCGGACACGGTCTCGATCATGCACCGCGGCCGGGTGATCGAGAGCGGCCCCCTGGCCGAGATCTTCGCCCGGCCGCAGCAGGACTACACCCGCCACCTGCTCGGGGCCGTGCCCGCGGGCGTGCAGGAACCGCGCGCCGGCGGTCCGCCGCTCATCGAGCTTGCCGACATCACCTGCACCTTCACCCTCAAATCCGCCTGGAGCGGCCTTTTTCAGCGGACGAAAAAAGTGATCCGGGCCGTGGACGGGGTCAGCCTGACCCTGCGCGAGGGCACCACGCTGGGCCTCGTGGGCGAGTCCGGCTCGGGCAAGTCGACCCTGGCCCTGTGCCTGCTCGGCCTGGCTTCCCACACCGGAACGGTCCGCTACCACAACGAGGGCGCCACCCACACCCTCTCCGGGCTGAACGCCCGCCAGTTCCGGCCCCTGCGGCGCGAGCTGCAGATCGTCTTCCAGGACCCGTATTCGTCGCTGTCGCCGCGGCTCACCATCGAGCAGATCATCAGCGAGGGGTTGGAGGTGCACGGGCTCGGCGGAAGCCGCGAGGAGCGGCGGCAGCTGGTGGCCGAGGCCCTGGGGGACGTGGAACTCGACCCGGCCATGGCGGGCCGCTTTCCGCACGAGTTCTCCGGCGGCCAGCGCCAGCGCATCGCCATCGCCCGGGCGATCATCCTGCGGCCGCGGCTGCTCATCCTCGACGAGCCGACCAGCGCCCTCGACGTGACCATCCAGAAGCAGGTGCTTGACCTGCTGCGCCGGCTGCAGGAGCGCTACAACCTCACCTACATCTTCATCACCCACGACCTGCGCACGGTGCGCTCGCTCGCCGACCAGGTGGCGGTGATGCGCCACGGCCGCATTGTCGAGAGCGGCCCGGCGGCGACCGTGTTCGCCGACCCGCAGGACGACTACACCCGGCGGCTGTTCCACGCCGCCTTCCATCGCACCGATTCCCTGGAGGAAGCATGAACTACCGCGCCGTGTTTCACATCGACATGGACGACCCCAAACCCTTTGCCCTGGGCCTGGCCAACGTCGGCAACCTGCTGCGCGCCATCCCGGAGCACCACTACGACCTGGTGATGCTGTTCAACGGCCCGGCCGTGGCCCTGCTGCAGACCGACCAGTGCGCCCCCTACCGGGAGGAGATCTGGCAGCTGCAGCAGAACCGGGTGAGCTTCAAGGTCTGCCGCAACGCCCTCAACCGCTTCAACATCGCTCCGGAAGACCTGGTCGAGGGCTGCGAGATCGTCCCGGCCGGGGTGGTGACGCTCATCGACCTGCAGCAGGATGGCTACGCCTACATCAAGCCCTGAGTCCGAGCGGCCGGCCGGCCCGCTCTCGGCCGAGTTCCTGGCCACGGTCAGCCACGGTCCGGGCGTCTACCAGATGCTCGGCCGCACCAGGGTACTCTACGTCGGCAAGGCCCGGGACCTGCGCAAGCGGCTCAGTCAGTACGCCCACTTCAACGGTCCGGCCCATGCCAAGACCGCGGTCATGCTCAGCCACGTGCAGCGGGTGGAGACCATCCTCACCACCACCGAGAAGGAGGCGCTCATCCTCGAGGCCTCGCTCATCAAGCAGCACCGGCCGCGCTACAACGTCATCCTCCGCGACGACAAGAACTACCCGCTCATCAAGGTGACCACCCGCGAGGAGTGGCCGCGGGTGGTGGTCACCCGCCGGCGGCTGCGCGACGGCAACCGCTACTTCGGCCCCTACGCCTCGTC
This sequence comes from Desulfobulbus sp., assembly GCA_017998195.1. Taxonomy (GTDB): domain Bacteria; phylum Desulfobacterota; class Desulfobulbia; order Desulfobulbales; family Desulfobulbaceae; genus Desulfobulbus. Next base: position 2,326 of record JAGODN010000310.1, read on the forward strand.
CACGGCCATGCGCTCTACCCTGCAGATGCTCTACAACCAGTTCCCCCTGCGGCGCTGCAAGACCGTGCGCGAGCGCAGCCGGCCCTGCCTGAACTTCCAGATGGGCCGCTGTCTCGCGCCCTGCGCCGGCCGGGTCGACGCGGCCGACTACCAGCGGATGGTGCGCGACGTGCTCCTCATCCTCGAGGGCCGCACCGACCAGGTGGTCGGCGAGCTGACCGCCAAGATGGAACAGGCCGCGGAGGCGCTCCGCTTCGAGCAGGCGGCCGTCTACCGCGACCAGATCCGGGCGCTCGCCCGCACCACCGAGCACCAGGCCATCGTCGCCGACCACCACCTGGACCAGGACGTGTTCGGCATCCACCGCCAGGACGCCTCGGTGGGCATTGCCCTGTTGTTCGTGCGCGGCGGCATGATCACCGGCGCCCAGACCTTTTTCCTGCCCGAGCCGCTGGGCGAGGACGACAGCCTGCTCAGCCAGACCATCCTCCAGTACTACTCGACCGAGCGCCAGCCGCCGCGCGAACTGCTGCTGCCCTTTGCGCTCGAGGACGCGGAGCCGATCGGCGAACGGCTGGCCGAACTGCGCGAGGGACCGGTGGCCCTGCTCGCCCCGCAGCGCGGCAAGCGCATGCAGCTGATGCAGATGGCCGCGGCCAACGCGGCCCAGATCTTCTCCGAACGGGCGAAGAAAGAACAGTCCTGGGCCACCCTGGCCGCTGCCCTGCAGGCCCGGCTGCGGCTCGAGCGCCAGCCCGAGGTGATCGAGTGCGTGGACATCTCCAACCTCCAGGGCAAGCAGGCGGTGGGCTCGCTGGTCTCGTTCGTGCACGGCGACAAGGCGGCCGGCCGCTATCGCCACTACCGCATCCGCTCCCAGGATACCCCGGACGACTACGCCATGATGGGCGAGGTGCTCGCCCGGCGGCTGGAAAAAGGACTGGAGCGCGACGACCTGCCCGACCTCCTGCTGCTCGACGGCGGCAAGGGCCAGCTGCAGGTGGCCATGGCCGCGCTCGCCCGCTTCGACCTGGGCGGCCGCATCGACCTGGTCGCCATTGCCAAGGAAAAGGCCGAGGAGGGCGAAAAACTGTTCCGCCCGGGCCGCAAGAACCCGGTGCTGCTGCCCGCCCATTCACCGGTGCTGCTCTACC
>JAGODN010000311.1 GCA_017998195.1 Desulfobulbus sp.
GCGGCTGCCAGCGCAGGCCGCCCCGGAAGCCGTAGCCGCGAAAGAGGTACAGGGTCTGCACGGCCTGCCGGCCGAACCAGGGCGAGTCGCGGTACAGGACAATGGGTTCGACCGGCTGCGAGCGGGTGAACAAGGTGCTGACCGCGGCGGCTGTGGCCGGGTCCTCGAGGATGCCCACCCCGTCCCAACCGGCGAGCTGGCGGTCCTCGGCCCAGTAATCGTAGACGTTCGGCCGGGTCCAGCGGTTGATGGAGAACGTTGGCGGCCGGCCGGGGGTGTAGAAGGCCAGTTCGCTGGCATACTGGTAGCGCAGGCCGAAGAGGAAGGTGCGGTCCGGCCGCTCCATGGCCGTGGCCGCGGCGCCGACCCGGGCGCCCAACTGGTCCCAGCCGGCGCATTCCCTGGCGGTCCGGTCGAGCCGCAGCGGCAGGGGCAGCACCGGGTACACCACCTGGACAATGACCGGCAGGGTGATCGCCGCGGCGGTGACCAGGGCCGCCCTCCACACGCCCGCCAGGCGCACGTCGTCCCCGGCACGGCGGCTGAACAGGGCGGCGATGAGCACCAGGGCCGACAGATACACCGGCGCGGGCCAGTTGCCGTAGATGCGGACGTGCAGGGAGAGGAGCAGGAAGACGAGAAAACCGGGGAGCGACAGGCCGACCAGCAGGGCCGCGCGGCCGGCCGGGAGCCGGGACCACAGGCCGGGGCGGAACCAGGCCGCGAGGACCAGCAGGAAGACCAGCGGGGTGAGCAGGGCCGCCTGGGAGGCGAAGTAGTCGCCGACGAAGCGCAGGGTGAACGAGGTCCGGCTGTCGGCGCCGCCCTGGTAGAGCACGTGCCGGAAGGTGGCCCAGTCGTGCTGCGCGTTCCACACCAGCACCGGGGTGAACAGCAGCAGGCCGAGGAGCAGGCCCAGCCAGGGCCAGGGCCCGAGGAGTCGCCGGCGACGGTCGGCGCTGACCAGCAGGGTGAGGCCGAGCGAGGCCGGAAAGAGCAGCATGGTGTATTTGCACAGCAGGCCGAGCCCGAACCACAGGCCGGTGGCGAGCCAGTGACCGCGTCGGTCGGTTTCGACCGCCACCGCCGCGTGGTAGCAGGCCGCGGCCCAGCAGGGCAGGAGCAGGCCGTCCGGGGTGGCGATGAGCGCCGAGCCGTTGGTGAGCAGGAGCAGCTGACTGACCAGGCCGGTGTGCAAGGCGACCCGCCAGGAAAACCAGCGGGCCGCGAGCAGGCAGAGGAAAGCGGAGGCCAGGGTCAGCCCGAGAATGGTTGGCAGGCGGACCGCCCACTCGGTGTGGCCGAACAGGGCGGTCGCCAGTCCGATGGTCCAGGCGATCATCGGCGGATGGTCGTGATAGCCGAGGTCCAGGTGACGGCTCCACTGCCAGTAGTTGGCCTCGTCCGGGGCGAGCAGGAAGTGGCTGCTCACCGCCAGCCGCAGGGCCAGGGCAAGGAACAGCAGGAGCCAGGTCAGGGTTCGGTGGCTGAGATGTCGGATGGGCATCGGACGGTTCAGGCCGGCGAGGCGGTGAGCAGCGGCCGCACCAGCGCGAACACCTGGTCGACGGTGATGGCCTGCAGGCACCTGTTGTCGACGCAGGGTGTCTTGCGGTGGTTGGCGGCGCTGACGCAGGGCGAGCAGGCCAGGCCGGCAAAGATCGGCGTGGTGTTGCCCAGCGGCCCGTACAGGGCGGGTGTTTCCGGCCCGAAGAGGACAAAGGTGGGCATGCGGGTGACCGCGGCGAAATGGCCCGGACCTGAATCGTTGGTCACCATCAGCCGCGCCAGGGTGTAGAGCGCCGGCAGCTGCTGCAGGGTCAGGGCGCCGGCGAAATTGACGCAGCGGTCGCTGCCGGTGCGGGCGCACATCGCCTCGGCCTCCTCGCGCTCGGCGGGCGCACCGGTGACGAGGACGAGCAGGTCGTCGTCCTCGGCGACGATCCTCCTGATCAGTTCCACATACCGCTCCGGCATCCAGCGGCGCTGCGGCAGCAGTTCGCTGGCATTGGGGTTGATCAGCACCAGGCGGTGGTGGCCCGGGTCGTAGAAGGGCGCCCGGGCATGGATTGACTGCCGCACCAGGGCCCGTTCCTCCGGGGCGCTGGCGACCAGCGGCAGCCGGATCTCCTCGTCGTTGACCTCCATTTTGGCCGCGGGCAGGGTGTTCTCACCGGGGAGCAGGGCGTTGACCAGGCTGACGAAATTCTTGGCGATGTGCAGGTGCGGGTTGTAGAGCACGCGGTGGGTGAGCAGTCCGCCCCGGTAGAGGCCTTCGCCGTGGAAATTGTCGAAGCCCACCCTGATGGCGGCGCCGCTGGCCCCGGCGAGCAGGGCGGTGCAGCGGGAAAACAGCTCCAGGTCGATGACCGTGTCGATGTGCCGTCGGCGGGTCCAGCGGAGGAAGCGCAGGGTATCGGTTAAGAGCGGCAGCAGGCCGTGTTCACGCAGGGTGAAGACGTGGTCCGCCGGCACGCTGGCGAGGATGTCCAGGCTGGGGCGGTTCTTCGCGAAGATGACAAAATGGAGTTCGCAGCCCAGCCGGTCGCGGAGTTTGCGCATCGCCGGCTCGGCGAGGATGGTCGCGCCCATTTCCGAGAGTTCGATACAGAGCACGTTGCGCGGGGCTCGCGTTGCCGGCCGCCGGACCCGGTCGCGCAGGGTGATGAGCCGGGTCAGGAGAAAGGTCAGGGGGATGCCTGCCCAGCGGTCGATGCGGCGCATGGTGTCGATGTGCATGGGATGCTCCGGGTCGGAAGAGGCGTCAGCGGGCGGGATCGCGCTCAGAGCTGGTGCCGTTGGCCGAGGTAGACGGCGAGCCCGGGCAGTGAGGCGATGAGGTTGACCAGGCCGTAGACGATGGAAAAGGTGAGTACCATCGACTTGTCCGCCCCGACGAGGAGGAAGAGGCCGACCATGGCCCCTTCGCGGAGGCCCCAGCCGGCCAGGGACACGGGCAGGATGGTGAGCAGCACCGCCGGCGGGACCAGCGCCAGGTAGACCTGCAGCGGGTAGTGGAGCCCGGCGGCGTTGCCGAGCACGGCGAAGGCAGCCATGGCGAGCAGATGGGTGAGGAGGGACAGGCCGGTCTGCAGGGTCATGGCCGGCGCCGTGGCATACACTTGGCGGTAGCGTGCGGAGAGCCGCCCGAGGAAACCGAGCAGGCGGCCCTGCCGAAACAGATCGATACGGGCGAGAAAAAAGAGGGCCGCCAGGGTGACGGTGAGCAGGGTCAGCAGGGCCAACAGGGGTAGGGCGACCCGGTCCGGCAGCAGGCTGCGGTTGACCAGCAGGGCAGCGAGGTTGAGCAGCACGAGACCGGCCAGGCCGACGAACCGGTCGATGAACACGCCGAACACCGCGTCTTCCCGGTGTCCGGCCAGGCGCGCCACATCGAGGATGCGCAGGCCATCGCCGCCGATGGAACTGGGCAGCCCCTGGTTGAACAGGGCCCCCTTGAAAAAGCTCTGCAGGT
>JAGODN010000030.1:0-7743 GCA_017998195.1 Desulfobulbus sp.
GAGCACGGCTCATCCCCGTTTTTCCCTCACCCCCGCTCGCCGAACGCATCACTCTTCGCTGTCACCAGCCGGGCAAAAGGACCGTCGCCCCGGGCCAGCTCCGCATACCTGCCCCGTTCGAGAATCCGTCCCTGGCCGACCACGAGAATCTGGTCGGCGTTGCGGATGGTGGCCAGCCGGTGGGCGATCACCAGGGTGGTGCGTCCCTGCATGAGCGCCTGGAAGGCCTGCTGCACCCTGGCCTCGGTGGCCGAGTCGAGGGCGCTGGTGGCCTCGTCGAGGATGAGGATGGGCGGGTTCTTGAGGATGACCCGGGCAATGGCCAGCCGCTGGCGCTCGCCGCCGCTGAGGTTGGCGCCGCGCTCACCGATGACCGTCTGGTAGCCGCGCGGCTGACGGAGGATGAAGTCGTGCGCCTGGGCCAGGCGGGCGGCCTCGATCATCTCCTCCTCGGTGGCCTCCGGCCGGCCCACCTTGAGGTTCTCCTCGATGGTGCGGAAGAAGAGCAGGCTTTCCTGGAAGACCACGCCGATGTTGGCGCGCAGCGAGTCGAGGGTCACCGTGCGGATATCGATCCCGTCGATGAGCACCCGGCCCTGCTGCGGGTCGTACTGCCGCAGCAGGAGGCCCATGACCGTGCTCTTGCCGGCCCCGGTCTCGCCGACCAGGGCCACGGTTTGGCCCGGTTCGACGGTGAAGTCGATCCCGTCCAGGGCCTTGCGTCCCGATTCGTAGGAGAACGCGATGTGCTCGAAGCCGACCCGACCCGTGACCCGCTCCAGCGGCACGGCGCCGGGCAGATCCTGCACGGCCGAGCGGGTGTCGAGCACCTCGAAGAACTGGGCCAGGGCAGGCGCCTGCATGAACAGGCTGTTGGTGAAGCCGACCACCTGGCCGAGCCGGCCGATGAGGTGGGTGGCGAAGCCCATGAAGGTGACGATCTCGCCGACGCTGGCCTCGCCCTTGAGGTTGAGCCAGGCGCCGAGGGCGAAGATGGTGATGATGGTGATGGTCGAGGCCGCGCCGTTGAGCACGCTCACCGCGGCCCACCAGTTGAGCACCGGGAACTGGGCCTTGAGCACCTGGTCGATCACCTGGCGCAGCTGCTTGAGTTCCGCCATCTGACGGACGAAGCTCTGCACCAGCACCACGTTGCCGATGGCGTCGCCCGCCTGTTCGGCCAGTTTGGTGTGCTGGGACTGGACCTCGCCCTGGGCGTTGTGGGTGCGGTGGGTGACAAAGGCGGTCACCGCGGTGGACACCCCGGTGAGCACGATGAGCACCAGGGCGAGCTTCCAGTTGAGCAGCAGGGTGAGCGGCAGCAGCACCAGCAGGGCGACAAAGGTGGACAGGTGGCTGCGGAACATGGACAGCCAGAGCTGGAACAGCCGGTCGCCGCCGGAGTGCATGATGCTCAGCAGGCGGCCGGAGTGGGCGCCGCGGTGGTAGGCCAGGTGCAGGCGGAGGACGTGGGCGAAGTAGTCGGCCAGCACATCCAGGCGCAGCCGGTGGGCGAGCCGGTCGGCGTGCAGGGAGACGAGCGCGCCCAGCGCGATGCCGCCCACCCCGACCAGCAGCCAGACGCCGAAGATGCGGATGCCGTCGTGCAGGGTGGCCTCGGCGCCGCGGGCGGAGGCCTGGGTGAGCAGGTCGATGGTCTTGCCGAAGAGGATGGGCTCCACGAACGGCACCGCCGCCAGGGCGAGGTTGGCCAGGGTCAGGGTGATGGCCATCCCCCGGACCGGTTTGAGCAGCAGCAGGGCCCGCCGGTAGACTTTGAGCGGCTTGAAGTCGATCATGGCGCGTCCCTCCGGTCGGCGTCGGTCACAAGGACACCCCGGCGGCATCGGCGCCACCGGGGTGTCGGTCACTCAGGCTGTCCCGCTGTGTCCCCGTCCGGTCCGGTCACCGGCGGGGACGCGGTTCAGTTCTCCTGCTCTTTCTGCTGGGCGTTGTCGTACAGGGCGATGAAGTTGATCGGCTCCATCAGAAACGGCATGAAGCCGCCGTCCACCGCGGCCTGGCAGACGATCTGACGGGTGAAGGGGAAGAGCATGAGCGGGCAGTCCACGGCCAGCACCCGCTCGTGGTGCTCCGCCGGGATATGCTTCATCAGGAAGACCGCGGCATGTTCGATCTCGATGATGAACATCACCGAGTCGTTGTTGTTCTTGTCATGCACCTTGGCGGTGATGGCGATGGACACCTCGCTGTGCTCGTCGTCGAGCTTGGCGTTCTTCAGCTGCAGGTTGAAGTCCACCTTGGGATCCTGGTTGCGGGTCAGGAAGACCTTGGGCGCGTTGGGGCTCTCGAACGAGAAGTCCTTGATGTACATCTTCTGCATGCGGAAAACCGGGATCTCCTGGTTGGCGGTCTGTTCGCTCATGGGGTGTCCTTTGTCTGGGTCAGTGGGTGGCGGCCGTCATGGCCGGCGGGAGTCGAAAATCGGCGCACCATACCAAGGTGCCGCGCGGAAGCAAAGCACAATGCGTCTCACTCTTCATTGAGGAACTGCTTGAGGAAGCGGCCGGTGTACGAGTCGGAACAGCCGGCCACCTGCTCCGGGGTGCCGGCGGCGATCACCCGGCCGCCGCCGCTGCCGCCCTCCGGGCCGATGTCGATCACCCAGTCGGCGGTCTTGATCACGTCCAGGTTGTGCTCGATCACCACCACCGTGTTGCCGGCGTCGACCAGGCGGCCGAGCACCTGCAGCAGGTGCTGGATGTCCGCCGGGTGCAGGCCGGTGGTCGGCTCGTCGAGGATGTAGAGGGTGCGGCCGGTGGCGCGGCGGCTCAGTTCCTTGGCCAGTTTGACCCGCTGGGCCTCGCCGCCGGAGAGGGTCACCGAACTCTGGCCCAGGGTGACGTAGCCCAGGCCGACGTCGACGATGGTCTGCAGCCGGTGCTGGATGGGCGGCACGTTCTGGAAGAAATCCAGCGCCTCCTCCACCGTCATGGCCAGGATATCGGCGATGGTCCTGCCCTTGTAACGGATGTCCAGGGTCTCCTCGTTGTAGCGTTTGCCCTGGCAGCGCTCGCAGGTGACGTACAGGTCCGGCAGGAAGTGCATGGCGATGCGGATGACGCCGTCGCCCTCGCAGGTCTCGCAGCGGCCGCCTTTGATGTTGAAGCTGAACCGGCCCGGCCGGTAGCCGCGCGCCCGTGATTCGGGCAGGCGCGCGAGCAGTTCGCGGATCGGGGTCATCACCCCGGTGTAGGTGGCCGGGTTGGACCGGGGGGTGCGGCCGATGGGGCTCTGGTCGATGTCGATGACCTTGTCCAGCCCCTCCATGCCGGCGAGCAGGTGCGGCCCCCTGGCGTAGGTTTTTTTGTCGCTGAAGTAGCGCTGGGCCTCGGCGAACAGGGTCTCGATCACCAGCGAACTCTTGCCCGAGCCGGATACGCCGGTGACGCAGGTCATCACCCCGAGCGGGAAACGGACGGTCAGATCCTGCAGGTTGTTCACCCGGGCGCCGCGCACGGTGATGGCGTGGGCCGCGTCGTCCTGCACCGACCGCCGCTGCCGCGGCACCTCGATCCGCAGCCGGCCGGAGAGGTAGCCGCCGGTCTGCGAGGCCGCGCAGTCGAGCAGGCCCGGCACCGGGCCGGAGTAGAGCACCTCGCCGCCGTGCACACCCGCGCCCGGGCCGATGTCGAGCACGTGGTCGGCGTTGGCGATGGTGTCCGCGTCGTGCTCGACCACGATCACCGTGTTGCCCAGGTCGCGCAGGTTGACGAGTGTCTTGATGAGCTTGTTGTTGTCCCGCTGGTGCAGGCCGATGCTCGGCTCGTCGAGGATGTAGAGCACCCCGGCCAGGCCCGAGCCGATCTGCGAGGCCAGGCGGATGCGCTGGGCCTCGCCGCCGGAGAGCGTCCCGGCCTTGCGGTCGAGCGACAGGTAGCCCAGGCCCACGCCGTGGAGGAAGAACAGCCGCTCGCGGATCTCCTTGAGGATCGGCCGGGCGATGGTCGCCTGCCGGTCGTCGAGCTCTAGGGTTTCGAGTTCGCTGATCAGCTGCTCGATGGCCATGCGGGTCAGGTCGGTGATCGACCAGCCGCCCACGCGCACGGCCAGGGCCTCGGGCTTGAGGCGGGCGCCGTTGCACGCCGGGCAGTGCTGCTCGTTCATGAACTCCTCGATCTCCTCGCGCAGGCGGGCCGAGGTGGTTTCCCGGAACAGGCGGTTGAGGCGCGGGACAATGCCCTCGAAGGCGAGTTGCGAGACCATCCGGCGCCGGCCGCGACTGTGCACGAACTCGAGCTTTTCCCGGCCGCTGCCGTGCAGGAAGGCCTGCTGCACCCTGGCGGGCAGGTCGGCAAAGGGCGTGGCCGGGTCAAACTTGTAGTGGTTGGCAAAGGCCTCGATCCACTGGCTGCCCATGGCCGCCAGTCGCCGCCGCGTCCACGGGGCGATGGCGCCCTCGATGAGCGACAGCGACGGGTCCGGGACAATGCGTTTTTCGTCGATGAACTGGTTGAAGCCCAGGCCGGTGCAGGCCGGGCAGGCGCCGATGGGGTTGTTGAACGAGAACAGCTGCGGCGACAGTTCCGGCACCGAGATCCCGCACCGGTGGCAGGCGGCCGATTCGCTGAACAGCACCTCCTCGCCGCTGTCCGGGAACAGGGCGAGCATCACCCCGTCACCCAGGGCCACGGCGGTGCTCACCGACTCGTCGAGACGGCGGCGGATGGCGGGTTTGAGCACCAGCCGGTCGATCACCGCCTCGATCTGGTGGAATTTGTTCTTGTCGAGAACGATCTCCTCGCCGAGTTGGCGGATCTCACCGTCCACCCGCACCCGCACGAACCCCTCCTTGCGCAGCCGCTGCAGCACCTGCTCGTGCTGGCCCTTCTTGCGGGCAACGAGCGGCGCCAGCAGGATGACCTTCTCCCCCTCGGGCCGGGCGAGCAGGGCGTCGAGCATGTCGTGCACTGACTGGGAGCGGATCGGGTCACCGCAGGTGGGGCAGTGGGGCTGGCCGGCGCGGCCGAAGAGCAGGCGCAGGTGGTCGTAGATCTCGGTGACCGTGCCCACGGTGGAGCGCGGGTTCTTGCTGGTGGTCTTCTGCTCGATCGAGACCGCAGGCGAAAGCCCCTCGAGCAGGTCCACGTCCGGCTTGTCCATCTGCCCGAGGAACTGGCGGGCGTAGGTGGACAGCGACTCCACGTAGCGGCGCTGCCCCTCGGCGTAGAGGGTGTCAAAGGCCAGGGTGGACTTGCCCGAGCCGGACAGGCCGGTGAAGACGATGAGTTTGTTGCGGGGCAGGTCAACCGAGATGTTCTTCAGGTTGTGCATGCGCGCGCCCCGGATGCGCAGGAATTGCGGCTCCATGGCTGTGAGCAAGGCTTCCTTGAAAGAGGGGTGGGCGGGGCGGCCGCGGGTCGGCCGCGGGGCAACGATAAGCACGCCGGGCCGGAAGGGAAAAAAAAAGGATCCCGAGCAGCGGCTGCTCGAGATCCAACGAAAAAACCCGGCAAGCGCGCTTGCCGGGTATATGAACTGGCTCCCCGGGAGGGACTCGAACCCCCGACAAGGTGGTTAACAGCCACCTGCTCTACCAACTGAGCTACCGAGGAATGGTGCTCGGGACAAACAAACGGCACCGATGAAGGCCGCCGTTTCGAGAGAAGTTACATAGCACAGGCCGTCCGGGGCGTCAACAGAAAAGAACCGCCGCGCCCGGGCCCCGCGGATTTCCGCGCCAGCCGCCTCCCGGGCTCAGCTGAGCCGGGTCTTGAAGTCCTCGTAGCCGAAGCGGCGCACGGTTTCCAGCCGGTCCTCATCCGGGTGGTAGAGGACGATGGCCGGCAGCTGCACGCCGTTGAAGGTGTTGGTCTTGACCATGGTGTAGATGGCCATGTCGGTGAACACCAGCCGGTCGCCGGCGACCAGCGGCCGGTCGAAGGAATACTCGCCGGCCACGTCGCCGGCCAGGCAGGAAAGCCCGCCGATGCGGCAGGTCCATCCCTTTTCGCCGGGCTCGCCGGCGCCGATGACGTGCGGCCGGTAGGGCATCTCCAGCACGTCGGGCATGTGCGCCGGCACCGAGGCGTCGATGACGGCCACGGGCAGGTCGGCGTTGACCACGTCGAGCACCGTGGCCACCAGGTAGCCGGCGTTGAGGGCCACCGCCTCGCCCGGCTCCAGGTAGACCTGCACACCCCAGCGCTCGCGGAAGCGGTTGACGATGCTGACCAGCAGGTCCAGGTCGTAGCCCGGGCGGGTGATGTGGTGGCCGCCGCCGAAGTTGACGTAGGCCATTCGCGGCAGGACGTCCCCAAAGGCGTGTTCCACCGCGGCCACGGTCCGCTCCAGGCAGTCGGCGTCCTGCTCGCAGAGGTTGTGCCAGTGCAGGCCGCTGATCCCGTCCAGCCGGTCGGTGCGGAAGTCGGCCCGGCGGATGCCCAGGCGCGAGCCGGGCGCGCAGGGGTCGTACAGGGGCACCGCGCCCTCGGAATGCTCGGGGTTGATGCGCAGGCCGAACTCCAGCCGGCGCCCCGCGGCCGCGGCCCGCTGCCGGGCCAGCGGCATGAACCGGTCCTTCTGGGCAAAGGAGTTGAACACCAGGTGGTCGCTGGTCAGGGCCAGATCCTCGATGTCCGCGGCCGAGTAGGCGGCGGCGAAGCTGTGCACCTCGCGGCCGAACTCCTCCCGGCCGAGCCGCGCCTCGTGGGGCGAACTGCAGCAGACCCCGTCGAGCACCTCGGCGAGCTGCGGGAACACCCGGTACATGGCGAAGCACTTGAGCGCCAGCAGGATGCGGCAGCCGGTGCGCGCCTTGACCCGGCCGAGCACGGTGAGGTTGTCGGCGAGCAACCCCTCGTCGATGACAAAGGCCGGGGTCGCCACCCGCGCCGGGTCGAACCGGCAGGCGAGCCGGCCGTTAAAGCCTTCGTCGGTCACAGTTCCACCGCCTGCCAGGGCAGGCCGTAGTGGTTCAGGTCGGCCATGAACGGATCCGGGTCAAATTCTTCCATGTTCCACACGCCGGCGCGTTTCCAGACATTGGTGAGCATCATCTTGGCGCCGATCATGGCCGGCACGCCGGTGGTGTAGCTGATCGCCTGGGAGCCGACCTCGCGGTAGGCCGCCTCGTGGCTGCAGATGTTGTAGACGTACAGCTGCTTCTCCCGCCCGTCCTTGACCCCCTTGAACACGCAGCCGATGCAGGTGCGGCCGCGGGTGAGCGGGCCGAGCGAGGCCGGCTCGGGCAGCACCGCCTTGAGGAACTGCAGCGGCACCACCTCCACGCCCTTGTAGGCCACCGGGTCGATGCGGGTCATGCCCACGTTCTCGAGCACCCGCAGGTGGGTGAGGTAGTTCTCGGAGAAGGTCATCCAGAAGCGCGCCCGCTTGAGCCCGCGAATGTTCTGCACCAGCGACTCCAGTTCCTCGTGGTACATGAGGTAGCACTTCTTCGGGCCGATGCCCTCGGGGAAGTCGTAGGTCATGGACCAGCTGAGCGGGTCGGTCTCCACCCACTCGCCGTGCTCCCAGTAGCGGCCGCGCTGGGTGATCTCGCGGATGTTGATCTCCGGGTTGAAGTTGGTGGCGAAGTGCTGACCGTGGTCGCCGGCGTTGCAGTCGATGATGTCCAGGGTGTGGATCTCGTCGAAGTGGTGCTTCTGCGCCCAGGCGCAGTAGACGTTGGTCACGCCCGGGTCGAAGCCCGAGCCGAGCAGGGCCATGAGGTTCGCCCGCTCGAACCGCTCGCGGTAGGCCCACTGCCACTTGTATTCGAAC
>JAGODN010000030.1:7843-12297 GCA_017998195.1 Desulfobulbus sp.
GTGGTGCTTCTGCGCCCAGGCGCAGTAGACGTTGGTCACGCCCGGGTCGAAGCCCGAGCCGAGCAGGGCCATGAGGTTCGCCCGCTCGAACCGCTCGCGGTAGGCCCACTGCCACTTGTATTCGAACTTGGCCACGTCCGGCGGTTCGTAGTTGGCCGTGTCCAGGTAGTCGACCCCGGTCTCCAGGCAGGCGTCCATGAGCGGCAGATCCTGGTAGGGCAGGGCCACGTTGAGCACCAGGTCCGGCTTGATCCGCCGGATCAGGGCCGCGGTCTCGGCCACGTTGTCGGCATCGACCCGCTCCACCGCGATGGTGGCGCCGATCCGCTCCAGCACGCTGGCGGCGATGGCCTCGCACTTGGCCAGGGTGCGGCTGGCCAGGGTGATCTGGGTGAACACCTCGGGAACCTGGGCGCATTTGTGGGCGACAACGCTGCCGACGCCGCCGGCGCCGATGATGAGTACATGGGGCATGGAAACCTCCTCTAGGTGGATAGGCTGCAGGCGTTTCGTCTGTAGCTGTCGGTCATTCCCACTCTCCAGCGTGGGCGCGCAGCCTTGGACGCTCCAGCGTCCCACTGACGAGACGCTGGAGCGTCTCCGAACAGGTTCCCACGCTGGAGCGTGGGAACCATCCTCAAACTTGAGTTTTTCTTGAACCGGTGCCACATGTTGATCGTTCCCACGCTGGATTGTGGGAACGATCAGCAACCTCCTCCGGGTGGATGGTCTGTCGGTGTTTGGTCTGCAACTCTTGATTGTTTCCACGCGCCAAGGTGGGAACAATAAACAGCTAAACAGCTAAACAGCTAAACAGCTGACCTACCGCTCAAAATACGTATACCCCCGCAACCCCGCCTCGTAGGCGGCGACGACCTCGCGTCGTTCCTGGGCGCTGATCTTGCCGGCGCGCACCGCCTGTTCGGCCGTTTCGCGGAAGCGGACAAAGAGCCGCTTGGGGTCGTACTGCACGTAGCTGAGCACCTCGGCCACGGTGTCGCCCTCCTGCTCGCTGACGAACTCGAATTCGCCCTTGTCCAGGATGCGGACGGTGACCACGTTGGTGTCGCCGAGCAGGTTGTGCAGGTCGCCCAGGGTCTCCTGGTAGGCGCCCACCAGGAACACGCCGAGGATGTATTCCTCGTAGGGCTTGAGTTCGTGCAGCGGCAGGTAGCGCTTCATGCCGCGCTTGTCGATGAACTGGTCGATCTTGCCGTCGCAGTCGCAGGTGATGTCGGCGAGGATGCCCTTGCGCGTGGGCTCCTCGTCGAGCCGGTGGATGGGCATGATCGGGAACAGCTGACCGATCGCCCAGGAGTCGGGCAGACTCTGGAACACGCTGAAATTGCAGTAGTAGAAATCGCTCAGCACCCGGTCCAGGTCGGTGAGTTCGGCGCCCGGGTTCTTGATCTCCCGGGCGAGGCGGCTGATCTCGCTGATCGTGGTCCAGAACAGCTGCTCGGCCAGCGACCGCTCGCGCAGGCTGGCCTGGCCGTGCTGGAACAGGCGCCGGGTCTCGTCGCGGTAGAAGATGACGTCGTTGAACACCTCCTGGATGTTGCGGATGGTCAGGCTCTTGAGCGCCTGGACCATGTATTCGAGCTGGGACGGGCAGCCCTCGGGCAGTTGCTCGGGCAGGGGGCCCGCCTGGAAGCGGGTGACGTCGAGTACGTTGAACAGCAGGATCGAGTAGTAGGCCACCAGGGCCCGGCCCGATTCGGTGATGATCACCGGGTGGGGGATCTGGTCCTCGTCGAGCGAGGTCATCACCGCCTCGATGATGTCCGTGCAGTATTCCTTGAGGGTGTAGTTGCGGCTGGACAGGAAGTTGGACTGGCTCCCGTCGTAGTCCACCGCCAGGCCGCCGCCGAGGTCCAGGTATTTGACCTGCGCACCTTCCTTGACCAGGCCGGCGTAGACGCGGCAGGCCTCGTTGACCGCGGTGCGGATCTCGCGGATGTTGGAGATCTGCGAGCCCAGGTGGTAGTGGACCAGCTTGAGGCAGTCGAGCATGCCGGCGCTGGAGAGCAGGTCCACCGCCTGGATGATCTGGCTGGTGTTGAGGCCGAAGATGGAGCGCTCGCCGCCGGACTCGGACCAGTGGCCGCCGGCCTGGGCCGACAGCTTGATGCGCACCCCGAGGATGGGCTTGGCGTTCAGGGCCTTGGAGCGCTCGATGATGAGCGGCAGCTCGTCGGGCATCTCCACCACGAGGATGCAGGTGAAGCCGATCTTGGTGGCGTACAGGCCGAGGTCGATGAACTCCTCGTCTTTGTAGCCGTTGCAGACGAGCACCGCCTTCTTGTCGCGCATCATGCCCATGGCGGCGATCAGCTCGGCCTTGGAGCCGGCCTCGAGGCCGTGGTGGTAGCGCGAGCCGAACTGGGTGATCTTTTCCACCACCTGCTTCTGCTGATTGACCTTGATCGGGTAGGCGCCCATGAAGCTGCCGGTGTAGCCCAGCTCCTCCATGGCGGTGCGAAAGGTCTCGTTGAGATTGGTGATCTGGGCGTCGAGGATGTTCTCGATGCGCAGCAGCACCGGCATGTCCAGGCCGCGCTCGCGCACGCCGTTGGCCACGGCGGCGAGGCTCACCGCCCGGTCCGTGGCGCCCGGCTCGGGCATGACCATCATGTCGCCGTTCTCGGCCACGAAGAAAAAACCGCCGCCCCATTCGGTGACGCCGTACAGATCGGACGATTTGCTGACGGTCCAGCGTTCCATGGTGTAGTTCACCCGCTTCCTCCTTGCAGAAACAGAAAAGTCTATAATAAACGAGCCGCTGTTGACGTCAACATTTCCCGCGTGACGGCCCGGCGGCGCGCGGGTTCGGCGGCTGCCGTCAGGGCAGCAGCCGGATCTTTTCGCCGCTGTCGGCCATGGGCTGGCGCAGGGTGATTTCCCGGCCGGCAACGACCGCCGCCCGGTAGGCGTCCCGGTGCAGGGTCGTGCCCCGGCCGCGCAGGCGGCGCAGGCGCGGGTAGCGGAAGGCGACGAACCGGTCCAGCCGCTGTTGCTCGCGCAGGGCGGGCAGGTCTGCGTTCGCCTCGGCCGGAGTGGCGGCGCGCGCCCCGCCCCTGGCCGTGCGCTCCCTCGGCTCCAGGGTTTCGCGGAACCCGGCGAGCAGGCCGAGGAAGTAGCTCGTGCGGGCGGTGTGACCGTGGCCGCGGAACCGGTCCCGGTTCCTGGTCCACAGGGTCTGCAGCCGGTCCTCGAGGAAGTGGTAGCCGTGCTCGGCCACGGCCACCCGCTCGCTGCGGCCGAGCAGTTCGATGGTCCTGGTGGTGCGGTCGGTGTGCGGGTCGTAGAGCGAGGCGCAGATCACCCGCACGGCGAAGTGCGCCTCGAGCAGCGCGCAGATCCCCTTGCGGTAGGCGGGCAGGGTCTGCTGGCCGGTGGCGATGGTACGGTGCGCCATGCCCTCGTCCTCGGCCAGACCGTCCAGGTCGAGGTGGTGGCGGGCGAGCAGCTCGCCGGCGCGCCGCACGGCGAGCGCGGCCTCGTGTTCGTTGTCCGAGCCGCCCAGGGCCATGAGCTTGCGCACCCGCTCGAGCACCCGCCGGCCCTGCTCGGTGAGCGGTGAACCGGCGGCCGCCTCGCCCAGTCCCTCGGCGAGATCCGCGCTCGCCCTGCGAAAGGGCGCGTCCAGGCCGAGGCGGGCGCAGGCCGCCACAAAAAGCGGGCCGTGGCCGGCATCGTCCCGGCCGTGGAGTTCGCTCACGACCTGGTGGGCCATCTCGTGCTTGAGCACCTGCAGGGTCACCGTCCACGGCTGTTCGGCGATGAGGTGGCGGCTCAGGCTGAGCCCCCGGTCGGCGGGCGACCATTGGCCCAGCCGCCGCCGGCTGTCGCTCAGGGTCAGCACCGGCGGTTGCAGGCGGACCCCGTACTGGTAGCAGATATCGTTGTACTCCCGGGTCAGCTGGGCAAGCCAGGCCGCTTCCAGGCGGCCGGCAATGTTCATGGCACCGCCCCCGCAGGTTCCCTGGCACCAGGGCGCAGGGCGCGGATGCGGGCCAGCACCGGCGGGTGGCTGTGGCTGAGCAGCACGTTGATCGGGTGCGGGGTGAGGTTGGCGAGGTTGCCGGCGCTGAGCTTCTTCAGACCGCTGACCAGGTGTTCGGCGCCGGCGCCGCCTGCCACCGCGAATTGGTCGGCCTGGTACTCGTGCCGCCGCGACAGCCCGTTGACCGCCACGGCCAGCAGGGCGGCGATGGGCGTGTAGAGAAAGCCGAAGAAGACCACGGATCCGTACACCGACAGGTGTTCCATGCCGAAGGCGGCGAACAGGCCGGGATTGTCGAGGAAGCGACTGAGCAGGAACAGGAGCAGCCCGGTCTGCAGCACCGAGAGCAGGGTCATCACCGGGACGTGGCCGAGCCGCCAGTGGCCGGTCTCATGGGCGAGCACGGCGACGAGCCCCGAGGGGGACGGCCGCACGCACAGGGGTCCGA
>JAGODN010000312.1 GCA_017998195.1 Desulfobulbus sp.
CTGCAGCAGGTCTTCGGCGACCGCTTCTACCTGGAACTCCAGGAAAACGGCATTCCCGAGCAGACCGTGGCCAACCGCGGCATGATCCAGCTCGCCGGCGAGCTGGGCATCAAGCTGGTGGCCACCAACGACTGCCACTACCTCAATCGGGAGGAATCCTACGCCCACGAGGTGCTGCTCTGCATCTAGACCGGCCGCACCATCAACGACCCGAGCCGCTTCCGCTTCCCCACCGACACCCTCTACTTCAAGTCGCCCGAGGAGATGGCCGCCGAGTTCGCCGCCTGCCCGGAGGCGGTGACCAACACCCTGGAGGTGGCGGAGCGCTGCAACCTGGAGCTGGAGTTCGGCGCGCACCACTTCCCGGTGTACCCGGTCCAGGAGGGCGAGACCCTGGACACGCTCTTCGCCCGGGCCTGCTGGGACGGACTGGCCCGCCGGCTCGACGAGCTGCACGAACTGGCCCCGGTGAGCAAGGAAACCGAGACCGCCTACCGCGACCGGCTCACGCTGGAGATCGACGTCATCAGGAAGATGGGGTTTTCCGGCTACTTCCTCATCGTCGCCGACTTCATCAACTGGGCCAAGGAGCAGCAAATCCCGGTGGGCCCGGGCCGCGGCTCGGGCGCCGGCAGCCTGGCCGCCTACTGCCTGTCCATCACCGACATCGACCCCCTGCCCTACGGCCTCCTGTTCGAGCGGTTCCTCAACATCGAGCGGGTGTCCATGCCTGACTTTGACGTGGATTTCTGCAAGGAGCGGCGCGACGAGGTGATCGACTACGTCCGCCAGCGCTACGGCGGCGACGAGCACGTGGCCCAGATCGTGGCCTACGGCTCGATGAAGGCCCGGGCCGTGCTGCGCGACGTCGGCCGGGTGCTCGACATCCCCCTGCCCGAGGTGGACCGCATCGCCAAGTTGGTGCCCGAGGAGCTGAAGATCACCCTGAAGAAGGCCATCGACGCCGAGCCCCGGCTGCGCGAGGCCATGAAGGACGAGGACATCCGCCGGCTGCTGTCCATCTCGCAGACGCTCGAGGGGCTGTCGCGGCACAAGTCGACCCATGCCGCCGGCGTGGTCATCTCGCCCCGGCCCATGGTCGAGTACCTGCCGGTGTGTATCGGCCCGAACAAGGAGATTCTCACCCAGTACGACATGAAGTACACCGAGAAAACCGGGTTGATCAAATTCGACTTTCTCGGCCTCAAGACCCTGACCGTGATCGACCGGGCGCTCAAACTGATCAAGTTCGACCTGGACAAGACCGTGGATCTGCGCAAGATCCCCATGGACGACGCCAAGACCTACGCCCTGCTCTGCCGCGGGCACAGCCTGGGCGTGTTCCAGCTGGAGGGCGACGGCATGCGTGACCTCTTGATACGCATGAAGCCGGAACAGTTCTCCGACCTGATCGCCCTGGTCGCGCTCTACCGGCCGGGCCCGCTGGACTCGGGCATGGTCGACACCTTTGTCGACACCAAGCACGGCCATCGCCAGCCCGACTACCCGCTGCCGCAGATCAGGGAGGTGCTCGAGGAAACCTACGGGGTGATCGTCTACCAGGAACAGGTGATGAAGATCTCCAACATCCTGGCCGGTTACAGCCTGGGCGACGCGGACATCCTGCGCCGGGCCATGGGCAAGAAGATCCCGGAGGTAATGGAAAAGGAGCGCGGCAAGTTCATGGCCGGGGCCAGGGCGAACAACATCCCCGAGGACAAGGCCAAGTACATCTTCGACCTGATGGCCAAGTTCGCCGGCTACGGCTTCAACAAGTCGCACTCGGCCGCCTACGCGCTCATCGCCTACCAGACCGCCTACCTCAAGGCCCACTACCCCGCCCAGTTCCTCGCCGCCCTGCTCTCCTGCGACGTGGAGAACACGGACAAGGTGGTCAAGTACATCAACGAGTGCCGCCAGGACCAGATCGAGGTCCTGCCGCCGGACATCAACGAGTCGTTCAGCGACTTCACCGTCATCAACGACCGTATCCGCTTCGGCCTGGCCGCGGTCAAGCACGTGGGCGGCGCGGCGCTCGAGGCGATCCTGGCCGAACGCACGGCGAACGGGCCGTACCGCTCGCTGAGCGAATTCTGCGGCCGGATCGATTCCTCCAAGGTCAACCGCAAGGTGATCGAGAGCCTGATCAAGGCCGGCGCCTTCGACTCCATGGGCGGCCGCCGCGCCCAGTACATGGAGATCCTCGACCAGTGCATCGACCGGGCCAAGGCGGTCCAGCGCGACCGCTTGAGCGGCCAGATGAGCCTGTTCGGGGTCGGTCAGCCGGCCGGCGCCCAGGCGGACGCCACCGAGGTGGAACTGCCGGACATCCCCGAGTGGCCCAAACTGCAGCGGCTCGCCGGGGAAAAGGAGACCGTGGGTTTCTTCCTCACCGGCCACCCGCTGGAGGGGGTGCGCGACGACCTGCGCCGGGTGACGGACACGGACATCAGTGGCGCGGCCAAACTGCGTGACGGCCAGGCGGTGCGCATCGGCGGGCTGATTGCGGCCTGCAAGGAGCACAAGTCGAAGAAGGGCGACCGCATGGCCTTCACCGTGCTCGAGGACATGAACGCCAGCATCGAGGTGATCGTCTTCCCCTCCACCTTTGCCGAATGCGCCCACCTGCTCACCAGCGAACAGCCGCTGGTGGTCACCGGCACGGTGCAGCAGGGCGAACGCACCGCCAAGGGGGCGGGGGGCGGCGAGGAGCGGGCCCACGGCGAAGACGGCAAGCAGCAGGAGCAGCTGCGGGCCAAAGTGATCGCCCAGGAGGTGCGCACCCTGGACGAAGCCCTGGAGCAATACGCCGAACGGGTGCTCATCACCCTGCCGGCCGGGGCGACCTCACGCCACCACATGATGGATCTCAAGGAGGAACTCTACCGGTTCCACGGCAGCACCCCGGTGGTACTGACGCTCCACTTCGACCACCGCGGCCAGGTGGACATCCAGGTGATGAAGGACATGGGCGTGCGCGCCTGCCCGGACTTCATCCGCACCATCGGCCGGCTGTGCGGGCCGCGGGCGCTCAGCCTGCAGATCAAAAAACCGGAGGCGGCCCGCCGCGGCGGCAACGGCAACGGTCGCAACGGGAACGGCAACGGCCGCACCAGCCACTGAGCCGCCGAAACGCGGACATAAAAAAAGCGGCCCGTCGTCGAACGACGGGCCGCTGTGCATTTCAGGCCGCAGCCGGTTCCGGCCGCGGCGCCATGCGCCTTGTTCAGGCGTTCTCGAAAATCTCGTACTCGGTGGGCGCGCCGAGCAGTTTGTCGATCTGGTCCTGCAGTTCGATGCGCTCCTTGCTCAGGGTCCACTCGCGCCAGTCATCGAGCGTCTGCCAGGTGCTGATGACCATGCTCACCCCCGCCTCATGGACCCGGTTGACACTCTCGCCGGACATGTACCCCTTGCGGCACAAGGACAGCGCCCGCATCTT
>JAGODN010000313.1 GCA_017998195.1 Desulfobulbus sp.
TGACCTGCTCGACCGCCTCTACCCGGAACGAACCGTGCGGCCGGCAGCAGCGCCGCCGCCGGTGCTCGCCTGCACCGTGGCCGTGGTCGCCAGCCTGCAGGCCGCGGAAACCCTCAAGCTCCTGCTCGGCCTGCCCTCCCCGCTCGCCAACAGCTGGCTGCACGTCGACCTGCTGGACTGCAGCTTCGAGCCCATGGGCTGACCCGGTCAGCCCGATCCTGCCCTTGCGGCCTCAGGCCGCCGGCTGCACCGTGCCCGTGTCCCGGGTCGAGTAGCCGCCCATCCGCTCCACCGTCTCCCGGAAAAGCGGGGTGGCGATCACCTCGCGCACAGCCTGGATCATCGGCTCATCCCAATACTCGCCCGGGATGAGCAGGTCGTAGCGTTCCTCCACCAGCGGCACGAAATCAAGGCCCAGGGCGTTGGCCGCGCTCTGGATGCCGAGACCCGTGTCCGCCTTGCCGGAGAGCACGGCCACGGCCACGGCCATGTGGGTGTACTCGTCCTGGTCGTAGCCGCGGATCTGCTCCGGGTCGAGGCCGTTGCGGCTCAGCTCGTAATCGAGCAGCACGCGCGTACCCGAGCCGGCCTGGCGGTTAATGAACATGAGCCCGTCCTGAAACAGGTCGTGGATGGTGGCTATCCCGCGCGGATTGCCCCTGGGGACGATGAACCCCTGCTCGCGGTGCACCAGGGTGAGCATGCGGATGTCGCGCTCCGGCAGGTAGCGGCGCAGGTAACTGGTGTTGTACGAGCCGTCCTCCGGGTCGAGCAGGTGCGAACCGGCCAGGTGGCACATGCCATCGCGCAGGGCCATGATCCCGCCCAGGCTGCCCACGTGGGTGGAGGCCAGCGGCCAGGCCGGGTCGCGGCGACAGAGGAAATCGTTGAGCACGTCCAGGCAGAGGTCGTGGCTGCCGGTGCAGAGGATGGTACGCTCCACCTGCGAACGGGGCACGAGCAGGTCGATCTGCACCTCGCGGCCGTGGCGCTCACCCTCGAAGCTGGCGTCGATGCGGAGCATGCCGTTGGCCCGGGTGAGGGTGGTGATGGCGCCGGCGCCCTTTTTCAGCGGCACGGCCACGTGGTGGTCACCGATGCGGCCGACGATCATCCGCCGAAACTCCTCGATGCCCGCGGGCGAGGGCAGGTCACGGGCGAGCAGCGCGGGCACGGTTTCGATCACCGGCAGGTCGAGCCCCTGCATATGCGCCAAGAGCGGCACCACGAACTGCTCCATGGCGATGATCGCGGACACCGGGTAGCCGGGCACGCCGACCACCGGGGTCTGGTCGATCACGCCGAGGATGGTCGGCTTGCCGGGCATGATGGTCACCCCGTGGACCAGCACCTCGCCCAGTTCCTCGACCAGCTGCACCGTGTAGTCGGCGCTGCCCGCCGACGAACCGGCGTTGACCAGCACCAGGTCCGCGCCCCTGGCCAGTTCGTCCCGCAGCCGCTCACGGATGGCCTCGGCCTCGTCCGCGACCACCAACGTCACCCGCACCTCGGCCCCGGCCTGTTCGGCCAGGGCGGCGAGCACGGCGCTGTTCGACTCGATGATCCGGCCGGGGGGCACGGTGTCGCCGAGTTCATCCAGCTGGACCAGCTCGTTGCCGGTGGGGATGATGGTCACCCGCGGCCGCCGCCGCACCGACACGGTGGCGCAGCCGCCGGTGAGCAGGGCGCCGATGTCCGCCGGGCGAAGAAGATGGCCGGTGGGAAAGAGCAGCTCGGTGGCGACAATGTCCTCGCCCACCTTGCGCACGTGCTGCCAGGGGTAGACCGGCGCGCGGATCACCGCGCTGGCGTTGGCTTCGTCGAGCAGCACCTGCTCGATCATGATCACCGCGTTCTTGTCCGAAGGCAGCGGGTGGCCGGTATTGATCAGGACGGCCTGGCCGTTGTCCAACCGCAGGGTGAGCGGGCACTCGTCGCTGGCGCCAAAGGTGTCCTCGGCGCGCACCGCCAGACCGTCCATGGCGGCCGAATGGAACGAGGGCGAGGAGAAGCGGGCGCTCACCGGGCCGGCGGTCACCCGGCCGCAGGCCGAGCGCGCGGCCACCGTCTCCGCCTCGGTGCGCCGGTCGGCGAAGCGGTCGAGGAACAGCTGCCGGGCCTCGGTGCGGGAACGCATCTGCAGGTAGATTTTTCGTTTCATGGGGACAAGCCTCCGGGAAAAGGGTCTGAACACGGGGTTGGCAGGCCAACCGGCCAACGGGACACGGGCCGGACAAGGCCCTTTCGGGTCACAGTAGGCATCCTGGTGGTGCGGGGCAATGGAGCCCGCTTCAGGGGAAGAGCAGCACCGTGGCTTCGACACCTTGGTCCAACCCCTCGCTGTCGCGGTCCACGCGCAGCAGGCCGTGGGCCCGGATGAGCGGGCCGAGCAGGCCGGACTTGCCGTACACCGGCAGGGCCAGCGGTGGTTCGTCCGGCCCCTGCTCCTCCAGGCGGACGCGCACGTACTCCTCGCGGCCGATGGCCGAGGGGATCTGCTGGCCGGTGCGGACCCGTACGGTGCGCAAGCCGAGCGTCGTGCCCAACCCCTGGTAGCGGCGCAGCAACGGCCGCACGAACAGCAGGAAGACCACCAGGGCCGAGGCCACGTGACCGGGCAGGCCGAACAGGGCCTGGTTGGCGCGGGCAGTGACGATGGTCGGCTTGCCCGGGCGGATGGACACGCCGTGGGCGAGCAATTCGCTGCCGTCGATGGCGGCGAACACCCGCAGGGTGAAGTCGCGCTGGCCCACCGAACTGCCGCCGGAGAGCAGCAGCAGGTCGCAGTCAGCAAGCGCGGTCGTGCAGGTGGCCTGCATGCGGTCGAAGTCATCGGTGCAGATGCCCAGGGTAACCGGCACCCCGCCCGCCTCCTCGACCAGGGCCGCCAGCGAGGCGGAATTGATGTCGCGGATCTTGCCCGGCGGCGGGGTCTGGTCGGCCGGCACCAGTTCGTCGCCGGTGGAGAGGATGGCCACCCGCGGCCGACGATGCACCGGGACCGTTGTCAGGCCGAGGCCGGCGAGCACGCCCAGATCCTGGGGCCGCAGCCGGTGGCCGCAGGAGAGGATGCGGTCGCCGGGGCGGCAGTCCTCACCGGCGCGAATGACGTTCTCGCCCGGGGCCACCGGTCGGAACACGGCCACCGTGGTCGGGTCGAGCAGGCGGGTGTATTCGACCATGACCCCCGCGTCCGCCTTGCCCGGCAACTCCCCGCCGGTCCAGATGCGCGCCGCCTGGCCCGGGGCCAGGGCAAGGGTGCCGCCCGGCTCGCCCATGGCGATCTCGCCGACCACGGAGAGCAGGGCCGTCTCGGATTCCGAGCAGCCGAAGGTGTTGGCCGCGCGCACCGCGTAGCCGTCCATGGTGGAGCGGGAAAAGGGCGGCAGCAGTTCCCGGGCGACCACGTCCGCAGCCAGTACCCGGCCGAGCGCCGC
>JAGODN010000315.1 GCA_017998195.1 Desulfobulbus sp.
CGTCACCCCCGCGCACCTGACCAAGAAGACCACCCACGTGTTCTTCAACCCCATGCTCGCCCTGGCCATCTACCTGCTGCTCCACCGGCTCTGCCTGGGCGGGGTGCGGGGGGTGGCGCGCTGGTTGCTCCTGCTGCTTGTCGGCCTGATGACCGTGGACATGTTCATCACCGAGGGCCGGGCCGGACAGATGGTCTTCTTCGTGCTCATGGGACTGTTGCTGGTCCAGTGCTTCCTGCGCCGCAACCTGCTCGCGGCCGTGCTCCTGCCGCTGGTGCTGCTGCCGCTGGTGTTCGTGCTGTTTTACCGGGGCAGCCCCATGTTCCGCGACCGGGTCGACCAGGCCATGCTCGAGATCTCCGAGTTCAGGCGCCACCCGGACACCTCGGTCGGGCTGCGCCTGTTTTACTGGAAGCACAGCTGGCGGATCATCAGCCGCGAGCCCTGGCTCGGGGTCGGCACCGGCGATTTCTTTGCCGCCTATGCCCGGATCAACTGGAAGTTCTCCAGCCACATGCCGTTCACCGACAACCCGCACAACCAGTACGTGTACACGGCGGTGCAGCTGGGGGCGTTCGGGCTCTTCTTCCTGCTGGCGATGTTCGCGGCGCAGTTCTTTCAGGCGCGGCGGCTGGAGGGCGGCTGGGCGCGGCCCGGGATGGCCTTCCCGCTCTTTTTCCTGGTGATCATGGCCACCGAGTCGTACCTGATGGTCTTTGAGACCAGCTTTCTCTTTGTCCTCATGAGCGCCGTGCTCTACCGGGGCACGTCCGAGTGGCAGGCGCGGGTCGGCCGCGACCGGCCGCCGGCCGTGCGCCCACGCTCGTGGCTGATCCTCTCCTACCGGGCCAACATCGCGGGTTCGGCCTGCGCCCAGCACATCGACGACCGGCTGCCGCTGCTCGCCGCCGAGGGGATCACCCCCATCCTGCTCACCGGCCCGGTGGGCGAGCGGTCCGACCGCTGGCGCCACTACCGCGCCTGGTCGCTGGCGCCCTCGGGTATTCGTTTCGAGGTGCGCCATTTCCTCCGCCGGCGCCTTGCGCGCCGCTGGCAGTTCAAGCTGGCCGAGACCCTGCTGCTGCTGCCGGTGATGCCCTTTTACCTGCTCGAAAAGATGGTCATCAACCTGGAGAGCGAGTGGTCCTGGTGCCTGGCCGCGGCGGTTCGCGGCCTTCTCCTTGAACGCCGCCACCGGCCGGAGGTGCTCTATTCCACCGGCGGTTCCGCCTCCGCCCACGCGGCGGCCCTGTTCATCCAGCGCCGCAGTGGGGTGGTCTGGCTCGCCGAGACCCAGGATCCGCTCGTCCACGACCGCGAATGGCAGCGCAGCCGGACGGTGTTCCGGCTCTACTGCTGGCTGGAGCGCCGCATCGCAGCGGCCTGCACGGCCTTCATCTTCCTCACCGCCCAGGCCCGGGAGAACGCACGGCAACGGGTGGGCGACCCCTTCCCGGGGGTGGTCATCCACCCCGGGGCCTCACCGGTCCTGTTCACCCCGCCGGTTGCCCATGTGCGCGGGCCGCACTGCCACTTCGCCCACTTCGGCACCCTGGCCGGCAGCCGCAACCTGCTCGTGTTCCTGCGCGCGCTCAGCCTGCTCTTCGCCGAACAGCCCGATCTGCGCCAGGTGGTGCGGGTGGACCTCTACGGCTCCCTCGATCAGCCGTCGCGGCAGCTGATGGTTGAGCTGGGGCTGGCGGAGCTGGTGACCGACCACGGCCTGATCGATCGGCGGCAGGCGGTCGCGGCCATGCAGCGGGCCGACTGTTTGCTGCTCATCCAGAACACCACCTATTTCTCCACCGAGACCATTCCTTCCAAGGTGTACGAGTACCTGCTCAGCGGCCGGCCGATCCTCGGCCTGGTCCATGACAACCGGGAGTTGACCGCGATGCTGGCGGATCGAGGCCACCGGGTGGCCCGGGCCGACGACCCGCGACCGGTCTGCGACCAGCTCGCGGCCCTGCTCCGCGCCCACGCGGCGGGTGCGCCGGGGGCGCGGGCAGCCACGGCCGGGCCGGTGTTGCTCGACGACGCGGTGCGCACCCTGGTGGCGCTCGCCCGGGGCGCGGTGGCGGCAACCGGTGGCAACGGTGATGGCGGAGGCGGGCATGGCACCCGGGGGTAAGCGCGTCCTCATCGTCAAGCAGAGCAGCCTGGGCGACGTGGTCCACACCCTGCCCGTGGTCCATGCGCTCACCCGCTGCCACCCGGACTGGACCATCGGCTGGGTGGTCAACCAGCCCTTTGCGCCGCTGGTGCAGCGTGACCCGGCGGTGGCCGGGGTCTACCCCATCCACATCCCCTCGACCAGCGACCCTTCGGCCGGGCGCCGGGCCTGGTTCCGGGCCTTCACCGCCACCTTAAGGGTGCTCGGCCGGCTGCGGCGTGAGTTCCACGCCGAGCCCTGGGACCTGGTGCTCGACCTGCACGCCTCCTTTCGCAGCGGCCTGCTGGCGCTCATGAACCCGGGCGGCCGGCGCATGGGCTTTGCCGATGCGCGCGAGCTGAACACCCTGTTTCAGCACCAACTGGTGCAGAACCCCACCGGCCGGGTGCATGCGGTGGAGAAAAACCTGCTCTTTGCCGAGGCGCTGGGCTGCCCCCCGGAGGCGGCGGATTTCCATCTGTGCACGGATGCGGCGGACGAGCGGCGGGTGGCCGAGTTCCTCGCCGCCGAGGGGATCGCGGCGGACGAGCCGGTGGTCTATGTCAACCCCACGGCCCGCTGGGCCACCAAGTTCTGGCTGGTGGAGCGCTGGGCCGAACTCGCCGACCGGTTGCTGGCCGAGGGCATCCGCCCGGTGTTCGGCGGCAGTGGCGGGGATGTGACCTACATCGGCGGGATCACCGGCCGCATGCACGGCCGGGCCAGTGTCGCCGCCGGGGCCTTGAGCCTGACCGAATCGGCCGCGCTCATGCGCCGAGCCGCGGTCTACGCCGGCCTCGACACCGGGCCCATGCACATGGCGGCCATGATCGGCACGCCGGTGGTGGCCCTGTTCGGACCGACCCACCCGGAACGGGTCGGCCCCTACAGGGTGGCCCATGCGGTTGTCCGCGCCGAGGGGCTCGACTGCCTCTCGTGCCGGCGACGCAGTTGCGACCACCTGAGCTGCATGCGCGCCATCGCCACGGAAACGGTCTACCGGCAGGTCATGGCCTTTGTCCGCAGCGGCCCACCGGGGGAGGGGCAGCCATGGACATCAGCCTGATCATCACCACCTACAACTGGAAGGAGGCCCTTGGGGTTTCCCTGGCAAGCGTGCTTGCCCAGACCCTGCCGCCCTGCGAGATCATCGTCGCCGACGACGGCTCGCGGCCGGACACGGGCGAGCTGGTGCGACGGCTCGCCGCCACCGCCCCTGTGCCGGTGATCCATTCCTGGCAGGAGGACCTGGGCTTCCGCCTGGCCATGAGCCGCAACCGGG
>JAGODN010000314.1 GCA_017998195.1 Desulfobulbus sp.
GCCCACCAGCTGACCGGGCCCGTGCCAGGTGATGTCACCGCCGCGGTTCACGCGCCGCAGTTCGGTGTGCGGATCGAGCAGGTGGGTCGCATCCCCGCCCCGGCCGATGGTGTACACGGCCGGGTGTTCGAGCAGGAGCAAGGTCTCCGGAGCCGTTCCGGCGGCCACGGCCGCGGCCAGCTGTTCCTGGGTTTCCAGGGCCGCGGCGTAGTCCATGCGGCCGCAATGGACCACCTGCACGGCCGCGCTCAGCACAAATGGGCGCGCAGGTAGTTGAGCATGCCGGCGAGCGTATTCAACTGGCCGTAGTCCGATTCCGGGATCTCGATCCCGGTCCGTTCGTTCAATCCCACCAGCACCTTGAGAAAGCTGTAGGAATCGATGTCCAGTCCCTCGCGGATGGACTCGTGCACGCCCAGCCCGGCCGGATCGCTCTCCGGCGCGACCTTCAGCAGTTCCGCGAACATGATGCTCTGCAGTTCCCGATCGGTCATAGGGCCTCCGGCAGGTGCAGGTGACGGGTGAGGGCCTCGAGGAAGAGCGCGCCCTGGTGGCCGTCCGTGGCCCGGTGGTCCGCGGCCAGGGTGGCGGTCACGCAGCGGCGCACGCCGAGCAGGCCGTTTTCGGCCCAGGGCCGCTCACTGATGCGGCCGAACCCGACCAGGGCCACCTGGGGCGGGTAGATGACCCCGTACACGGTGCGCACGCCCCGGTCGCCCAGGCTGGTCACGCTCACCGTGGCGTCGGTCAGTTCCGAGGAGCGCAGGTGGCCGCCGCGGGTCCGCTCGATCAGGTCGGCCAGGCGCTGCATCACCTCGTCCACGCCCAGCTGGTCCACGTGGTGCACGGCCGGCGCGATCAGCCCACCCTGGCGCAGGGCCACGGCAAAGCCGATGTGGATGTCCTGGCGCACCTCCAGCTGGTCGTTCTGCCAGAAGCCGTTCAGCTCGGGCACCTCGCGCAGGGCCAGGGCCGTCGCCTTGACCAAGAGGGCCACCGGCAGGATGCGCTCGCGCATGCTGCGCTTGCGGTTCTCCTCCTTGAGCCACTGCAGGGGCTTGCTCAGGTCGATCTCGGTTTCCAGGTAGTAGTGGGGAATCTCCCGGTTGGACCGGCTCACCGCCGCGGCGATGGCCTTGCGCATGGCGGCCGCGGCCGCGCTGGCCGCGGGCTGTGCGGGTGCCGGTGCGGGTGCCGGTTCGGCCGGCGGGCTCGGTGCGGATACGGGCGCGACCGGTTCGTCCGGGGCCGGCAGCCTGCCCGCGGCCCGGGCCGCAGCCTCCACGTCGCCCCGGCCGATGGCCCCGTGCGGGCCGGTGCCCGTGACCGTGGCCAGGTCGATGCCCAGTTCCCGGGCCAGCTGCCGGGCCGAGGGCGAACTGGCTATGCGACTGGCTGCGGCCGGTTCCGGTGCGGATTCGGCTGCGACCGGCGCTGCGGCCGGCGGCGGCTGTTCCGCTTGGATCCCGGTCGGCGCCGCGGTCGCGCCCTCCCCTGCCCCGTCCGTGCCGTTGTCGATGGTGGCCAGCAGCGTACCCACCGGCACGGTCTGGCCGGGCTGGACGAGCAGCTCGCCCATCACCCCGTCCGCGAAGATCTCCACCTCGAACAGCCCCTTCTGGGTCTCGACCATGGCGACGATGTCGCCGCGCCGCACCCGCTGTCCCGGCACCACCAGCCACTCGACCAGCTTGCCGGTCTCCATGTCCGCGCCCAGGCTGGGCATGCGAAATTCACCCATTGTGCACCATCCTCCGTGCTGTCGCGACAATGCCGTCCACGCCCGGCAGGGCCGCCTGTTCCATGTGTCGGGCGTAGGGGATGGGCACCTCCGCGGTGCACAGCCGTTCCACCGGCAGGTCCAGCTCGTAGAAGGCCCGCTCCATGATGCGGGCCGCGATCTCGGCGGACAGGCTGCCGCTGCGCCAGCCCTCGTCCACGATCAGCACCCGGTGGGTGCGCGCCACGGACGAAAGGATGGGCGCATCGTCCAGGGGCCGCAGGGTGCGCAGGTCGATCACCTCGCAGTCGATGCCCTCCAGGGCGAGCACGCCCGCCGCCTCCAGACACTTGTACAGGCTGGCGCTGTAGGTGACAAGGGTCAGGTCGCTGCCCGGCCGGCGGACGCGGGCCGTGTCGATCTCCACCGGGCCGGCGTCAGCAGCCAGTTCGCCCTCCATGTTGTAGAGCGTGTTGTTCTCGCAGATGAGTACCGGGTCCGGGTCCGCGAGCGCGGTCCAGAGCATGCCCCGGGCGTCCTCCACCGTGGCCGGGGCGAGCACGCGCAGGCCCGGGATGTGCGCGAACCAGCCCTCGAACGAGTGGGCGTGCTGGGCCGCCAGCTGCTTGCCCGCGCCGGTGGCCATGCGGATAACGAGCGGCACGTTACACTGGCCGCCGGACATGTGCAGCAGGGTGGCCGCGGTGTTGACGATCTGGTCGAGCGCCAGCAGGCAGAAGTTGACCGTCATCACCTCGACGATGGGCCGCATGCCGCCCAGCGCCGCGCCGATGCCCGCGCCGACGAAGCCGGACTCGCACAGGGGCGTGTCGCGGATGCGCTCCGGCCCGAACTCGTCCAGGAGCCCCTTGCTCACCGCGTAGCAGCCGCCGTAGTGGCCCACGTCCTCGCCCATGAGAAACACCCGGCTGTCGCGCTGCAGGGCCTCGCGGAGCGCCTCTTTCACCGCCTCGCGGTAGGTGATCGTACGTTTGCCTTTCGTGCTGTTCATGGCGCCCTCCGTTCACTGACCACAAAACGGGTGAGTTCCTCCACCGGTTCCCAGGTGCCGGCCTCGGCAAAGGCCACCGCCGCCTCGACCTCGGCCGCGACCTCGCGCTCGAGCGCGGCCCGGCCGGCTTCGTCCAGCAGCCCGGCCTCGGTCATGCGACCGGCGAGCAGCTCGATGGGGTCGCGCTCGCGCCACCGGGCCACCTCGTCCCTGGTGCGGTAGAGTTCGCTGTCGAACATGGAGTGCGGCCGGAACCGGTAGGTGCGGCATTCGAGCAGGAAGGGCCCGTCCCCGGCGCGGATGCGGTCCACCGCCCCCCGGGTCGCCGCTTCCACGGCCTGCACGTCCATGCCGTCCACCGCGGCCGCGGCCATGTTGTAGGCCGCGCCCTTGGCGGCGATGTCCTGGCTGGCCCGGGTGTAGCGCAGGGCCGTGCCCATGGCGTAGAGGTTGTTCTCGCAGACGAACAAGACCGGCAGCCGCCAGAGCGCGGCCAGATTGAGCGCCTCGTGGAAGTCACCCTCGGCCACCGCGCCGTCACCGAAAAAGCAGGCGGTCACGCCCGCCCGCGCCTGCATGCGGTCGGCCAGGGCGAGACCCACGGCCAGCGGCAGGCCGCCGGCAACAATGGCGTTGCCGCCGTAGAAGCGGAGGGCCGCGTCGAACAGGTGCATGGACCCGCCCCGGCCGCGGCAGCAGCCC
>JAGODN010000316.1 GCA_017998195.1 Desulfobulbus sp.
CCGCCACCTGTTCCCGCTCTCGGCGCGCCGGGAGGAGAATTTCGCGGCCGGCCTGTCCATGGGCGGCTACGGCGCCTTCAAGCTGGCCCTGGCCCATCCGGAGCGGTTCGCGGCCGCGGCCAGCCTATCCGGCGCCCTGGACGTGGCCCGCCTGGTCGAGGAGGAACAGGCCGCGGGCACCAGCGAGTTGCAGGATATCTTCGGCCCGGCCGAGGGATTGGCGCACAGCCCCGACAACCTGTTCCACCTGGCCGCGCAGCTGGTTCTCCGGCCCGGACCCCGGCCGGCCCTGTACCAGTGGTGCGGCACCGGGGACTTCCTCCATGCCGACAACGTCCGCTTTCGCGACCGGGCGGCCGCCCTCGGGCTGGCCCTGACCAGCGAGGAAGGTCCGGGCGGCCACGACTGGGCCTGCTGGGACGCGCAGATCCGGCGGGTGCTCGACTGGCTGCCGCTGCCCGCCAACCGCTGAAACCGTCGCCGCCCGCGCGGCCACAGCGCAACCTCAACCCGCAGAAGAGCATGCACATCGACATCCGCACGGACAGCAACACGGTGGACTGGCGCCAGGTCGCCGCCACCCTCAAGGAGGTGGGCATGGGCCACCATGCTCCGGAGGTGCACGAGCAGGCGTTCGCGGCCAGTCACACCACGGTCTTCGCCTGGCAGGGGGAGGCGTTGATCGGCTTCGGCCGGGCCATCTCGGACGGCATCTGCCACGCCGCGCTCTACGACGTGGCGGTGCGGCCGGCGTTCCAGGGCCAGGGCATCGGCACGCGCATCGTGGCCGCCATCCTCGCCGGCCTGCCGCCAACCTGCACGGTCATCCTCTTTGCCTCGCCCGGCAAGGAGCCCTTCTACCGGACCCTCGGCTTCCGCCGCATGCTCACCGGCATGGCCCGCTTCGGCGATCCGCCAACCATGGCGGCGCGGGGGTTCACCGACTAGACCCGGGGGCCGGGGGCGCCGATTTTTGCCGATATCGCTTTGGAAAACCGGGCGCATGGGGTACAAATGCCCCGTCAGGCCGGCCGCCCGGCACTGCCGGGCCGGTTCGCCGCTTGCGCGCACAACCCTGCGCTCCACCGAAACCACGAGTGCCCATGCCGAAAAAGAAAACCGCCGCGCCGCTCGGGCGACCGCCCAAATTTCCGGAACCGTGCACCCAGGTGACCGTCACCCTGCCGGACCGCATCCTCCAGGCCCTGCAGGAGATGGATGCGGACCGGGCCAAGGCCATTGTCCGCTGCGTGGAAACCGTGCTCGCCACCGGGCCGGAGAGCCCCACCGGGGTGGAGTTCGTCAAGGTCAGCGACGAGCACGAACTCATGGTCTTCGGTCCCTGCCGCGCGCTCGCCGCCATCCCCTGGCTGCGGCTGGTGGAAATCACCCCCTCGCGTTTCCTCCTGGCCGTGCCCAGCGGCACCGCGGTGGCGGAACTGGAGGTGGCCCTGCTCGACCTGGCCGACACCCTCGGCCCGGAACAGGAGCGGGAAAAGGCCATGCTGCTCGAGATCCGCGACCAGTTGGCCCACCACCGGCGCATGAGCCAGGTGAACCCCATGGAAATCCTCCTGGTCGACTGCCTCTGACCACCACGTCCCGCCTCTGCCCTGCCCCGGCCAGCCGTTCCCCCCTGTCCCGCCCCCTCCCTTTCCGCGCCAGCCGGCGCGAGTGCTGTCGTTGTCGCCTTCGCCGGTTCGGGTCCGCCCCTGTCGGATGCACACCGGCTCCTGCCCGGTCTCCGCGCCGGGTGGCCTGCCCGGCCGATCTTCCGGTGAAAAGAATTCCCGTTCCGTTCTCCTGCGCGTCGTACCCGCGCCTTTGAAACCAAAATGAAACAGATTTAATCGTAGAGAAACAAATTCGGGAAAAATTGTTTCAGATTGAACCGTTTCGAAAATGTTTGTGCCCATCAGCAGGAAAGGCTTGCCCCTTTTTGCGATTGCAACTAAAAAAATCGCGTCATTTCACATTGAAAATAAAAAATGCGGGGTTGGCATGCTCCATGCTAACGCTGCACCGAGACAGGCGCCCAGTGCCCTGCCCCTCCGGGACGGCCGAAGGCGGGGTTCAACGAAACAAACCATACTGAAACCAGGGAGCGGAAATGGACAAGGAGATGGAGGCCAAGGTGCTCTTGGTCGACGACGAGCAGGATTTCCTCGAGACCCTCTCGAGCCGGCTGGAGTTGCGCGGACTGAAGGTGAGCGCCGTGACCAGCGGCGAGCAGGCGGTCAGCGAGGCGAAACAGGACGAATACGACGCCATCGTGGTCGACCTCAGCATGCCCGGCATCGACGGATTGGAGACGCTCAAGCGGATCAAGGCGATCAACCCGGACGCGGAGATCATCATGCTCACCGGCCACGGCTCGGTGCAAAGCGGTGTCGAGGCGATGAAACTCGGCGCCGGCGATTTCCTGCAGAAGCCGGTGGAGTTGTCCGAACTCATGGCCAGGATCGGCGAGGCCAGGGACAAGCGCATGCTGGTGTTGCAGAAGCGCTCCCAGGAAGAACTGCGCAAGATCCTCCAGGCCAAGAGCTGGTAACCGCCCCTCCATCCACCCCACCCAAAGGAGTACCCATGAACACTACGGTCAAGGATCTCATGATCCCCCTGGAGCAGTTTCCCCACGTGAGCAGCGAGGCCCCGGTACACGAGGCGGTGGGCCTGCTCTATTCCCACGTAAACGGCCACGGCCGGCTGCAGTACGACGAACTCCTGGTGATCAGCCCGGACAACCGGTATGTCGGCCGACTGACCATCCGTTCCATCCTCACCTGCTACTTCCCGACCCTGTTCGCCACAGGCGGCAAGCAGATTTTTGCCGGCAAAAAGGAAAAGTTCAGCGACCTGGCCATCCTCATGGAAGACAGCTTCCAGACCGAGTGCAAGCGCCAGGGCGCCCTGCCGGTGGCCGACTACATGGCGCCGCCGCTCAAGTCGGTCAAGGCGGGCATGCACCCCCTGCACGCGGCCGAGATCCTCATGACCGAAAACGAGACCTGCCTGCCCGTGGTCGAGGAGGGTATCCTCATCGGCGTGGTCCGGCTGATCGACATCTTCCGCGCCCTGGCCTCCAGCTGCTCGCTGTAAGCCCTTCCCGAGACCCCTTCACCGCAACAAGGAACCCAACATGTCAGGTACAACTGTGCAAGAGATCACGGAAGTGAAAACCCCCTTCGACTGGAAACGCTGGGTGTTCATCCTCGGCGGCCTCGCCCTGTTCGCCCTCATCTACTACAGCCCGGCCTGGCCGGACGCCATCGACCCCAAGGGCGAGCACTTCGTCCTCAGTACCCAGGCCAAGGGCGCCCTGGCCGTGTTCGCGGTGGCCGCCACCTGGTGGATCTTCGAAGTGGTGCCCATCGGTGTCACCAGCCTGTTGATCGGCACCCTCCAGGCCCTGTTCCTCATCCGCAAGCCGG
>JAGODN010000317.1 GCA_017998195.1 Desulfobulbus sp.
CCGTTCGCCGGCCGGGATGCGGCTGGCCTCAGTCGCGGCAGCCTTCCTCGGCCGCATCCCCGCGCACCGGCAGGATCACGGTGAAGGTCGCCCCCTGCCCGGGCCGGCTGCGCACCTGGATCTCGCCGCCGTGACTGCGGACGATGCCGTGGCTGACCGGCAAGCCTAAGCCGGTGCCCTTGACCGCCGGCTTGGTGGTGTAGAACGGCTGGAAGATCTGCGCCTGCTCGGCCTCGTCCATGCCCACGCCGGTATCGGTGAAGGCCACGCTCACCCGCTCGCCCTGGCGCCGGGTGGTTATGGTGAGGGTGCCGCCCCGCCCCTGGCAGGCCTCGATGGCGTTGACCACCAGGCTTTCGAACATCAGGGCGATGCGGTCCGAGTCGGCGAGGATGCGCGGCAGGTCGGGGCCGTAGTCGCGCTGCACGGGGATGCGGGCCCGCTCCAGGTCCGGGGCGAGCAGCAGGAGGAGCCCGTCCAGGGTGGCGTGCACATCCATCACCACCCGGCGGCCGGCCGAGGGCCGGGCAAACTCCTGCAGGCTGCGCAGCAGCTGGCGCATGCGGCGGCTTTCGCCCAGGGCCGCCTCGAGCAGCTGCCGGTCTTCGTCGCTCAGCTCCGCCCGGCGGTGCAGGCTGCCGAGCACGGTGAGGATGCCCTGCAGCGGGTTGTTCAGTTCGTGGGCCACCGAGGCGGAGAACCGGCCCAGGGCGGCGAGCTTCTCGGTTTGCAGGGTGTGCCGGTGCGTCTCCTGCAATGCATAGGTGCGGCGCTCGATCCACTGTTCCAGGTCGTCGGCCGACGGATTGTCGCCCTGCCCGTGGTCGAGGTTTCGGTCCGTCCAGGTGCGATCCATCATTCCCCTCCTGCGCGGTTCGGCCGTTTGGCGCGGACCGCGTCGCCATCGACCTGCGGGTCGATCGGTAGTTCAATCTTCCGCGGTGGGGCTGGGAAAGGCAAGCAATGATCCGGTAAGCATGCGGGCAAAACCTCCGGGGGAGAAGGGGTCGGGCCCCGGCCGGCCGGCCCGGTCACGGCACCCCGGTGAACGGTCGCATCTCGGTGTCGCAGACTCCGCCCACCCGGGCGGTGTGCACCGTGCCGGCCGACTGGCACTGCTCGCCCCGGTCCGCGACCCGGCAGCGCACCTCCAGCGGCCGGCCGGTGTTCACCCAGGAGGGGGTCTTGCGGTAGCGGCCGATCTCATCGAAGCGGCAGCCGGCCGGGATGCCGTAGGGGGCGCAGCGGCTGGCGGGCTGGAGGGTGACGCGCCGCCGGTCGACCACGAAGCCGCGGAAGTTGTCGACCACGCGGGTCACGTCCCGCACTGGCCCGTCCTGGACCCGGAAGCTGCGGAAGCGGTAGCCCTCCCCCACCCGCTCGTCCACCTGGATGCGGGTGTCGGCGATGAGGGCGAAGTTGCTGCCCTTGCGGGCCACCGCGCCGGAGATGTACTCGACCCGCGGATGGCCGGGGAAGCATTTGCCCATGGCCGGGGCATGATAGTAGTGCTTGAGCGCCTTCAAATCCGCCAGGCTGTTGCCCGGGAAAAGCGCCCGCAGGTCCTGGTCACTGCCGAACAGGATGCGCTCCACGTCCGCCCGGTTCTGGGCGTACAGCTGCTGCAGCCGGTGGTAGTTGCGGCCTGCCGCATCGGTGGCACCGCTCAGGTCGTCGCGCAGGAAGCACGAGGTCAGGCCCGAGACCTGGGTGAGGTACTCGTCCCAGATGTTGTACTGGGAGACCGAGGTGGCCACGCTTTCGAAGTCGCCGGTGGCGGCGCAGCCCTGGCGGCGGACGCAGGACTCGAGCGCCCGGTTGCGGATGGACAGGGCGATGATGTTGCGCTCGCAGGTGCCGTAGGCGTTGCAGCCGCGCTCCAGGTGGCCCTCGAAAATGGCCGTGCGCATGGTGGCGTCGAAGTGGCGGGCGCGGTCAAGGGCGGCGGCCGACCACTGGCCGCGGTTCTCCCGCATGAACCGGTCCCAGGCGGTCGCCAGGGCGGCGCGGCGGCCGGTCAGCCGCCGGTTGGCAGTGTCGCAGGCGGACGAGTTGTGGAAGGCGCGCACGATCCGGTCCAGTTCACCGGCGGCCGGGCGGGCGGCGCGCACGGGCGCGGCCGGCCGCGGCGGGTCAAAGGCGGGCGCCTTGCTCATGGCGTACAGGTTGCGCACATCGAGCACGTGGCGCACATCGGCCGGGCAGTGGTGGTTGGCCACGGTCTGCGCCTGGCGGGCGGTGCGCACCGCCTGGAAGCGGGCCGCCGAGGCGGACGTGGCGGTGCGCGCGTCCACCACCACCTGGAACCCCACGTAGGGCACGCCCCTGCGGTCGGTGAGCGGTTCGCCGTCCGTGACCACCAGGCAGGGCACGAGCGAACTGCCCTGGGCCAGGGTGCCGGCCGGGGTCGACGGGCCGGAACGGCGGAATTGGTCGATGTCGTAATAAGGGATGTTCAGCGGACCGTTGAACCGGTACAGGGTCATCACCGGCGTGGCCGGGATCTCCGCCCGGACCGCCTGGGCAAACAGCAACGTCAGCAAAAGACACAGAAAACGCATGGGGCACGCCTGGTTGGAGTGGGGGGTGTTCGTCCGGGATGAGGACGCGGTGGACGGGGTGGACGGGGTCGGGGAGTCTGGCCGGAGGCGGCTGCTGGGCCTCACATCCGCGCGAGAACGTCCCGGTAGATGGTCCACAGCGCCTGCTGTTGGTCGCTGCCGGGCTTGATGTCGAGGAAGGTGGCCGCGCTCTGCAGCACCCGGTCGCCCTTGCGGATGACCACCACACCGATCTCTCCTTCCACCACGCTCATCAGCCCCTCGTCACCGAGATCAAGGATCGGCTCGAGCGTGGTCGTGGCAGACAACTGCGGGTGGAAATACTGGCGCAGCGGCTGGGAGCGGTCGTGCACGCCGATGTGCAGGTAGGCCATGGCGCCCGGTTCACGGCTCCAGTAACAGCCGTTCCCCTGGGACGTGGGATAAAGCGGCTTGCGGTACACGGCGGCCAGCTGTTCGCTGCTGACCAGACCGCAGATGTCCACCGCCTCCGCCGCGAACCCCGGCCGAACCGGGCCGGCGAGCAGCAGCAGGGCGAAGAGAACGAAAACGGCCACACTATGGCGTGCTCGTGCGCACATGGGTTGCTCCTTGTTTGCCGACGGGTGCGTCCCGCCGGCCGGTTCGGGTGGCCGTTACCGGTTCAGGACCCGGCGGGCCACCACCTTCTTTTCCAGCTCCACCGCGAAAAACACGGCCAGGCCGATGCCCGCGGGGATCAGCCACAGCCACGGCGAAAGCGGCGCCGAGGCGAACAGGCGGTGCATGAACGGCGCGTACACGTAGGTGATCTGCAGCCACAAGAGGACCACCGCCGCGCCCCAGGCCACCCGGTTGGCGAGCAGGGTGT
>JAGODN010000318.1 GCA_017998195.1 Desulfobulbus sp.
GCCCACCGCGAACGATGACGCCAGGTAGTCCCGCCCTGCGGCAACGAGGATGGTTGCCGCTGAAGTGGAGGGCCGCAACTCGCGCACCGCGGCGAGCAGGGGTTCGGGCGCCACGGTCCCGTTGGCGCGCCCCTTGTGGTCAAGCACGAACCGTGCCTCGCCGCTCTCCCCGGAAAGAGGGCTGACCAGCATGGCCCGCCGGCCCGACTGCAGCGCGCGCAGCAGTTCGCCGAACACCGCGCGGTTGTGCTGGTCCGCAGGGACGTACTCCAGGCAGCAGTCCATGCGGCCGCCGCAGATCATGTCCGTGACCGCGGCATCGTTGTTGGCCAGGTCAAAGCTGTGGCAGCGGGAGCGGTGGCTGTGAAAACAGTCGGCCGCCTCGCGGATGGCCGTGGCCTCGACCAGGCCGCCGCCGATGGTGCCGTGGATGCGGCCGTCGCGCAGGACGATCATCCGCGCGCCCGCCACCCGCGGGGTGGAGCCGGACTGGCTGCACACCGTGGCCAGAACCAGGTCCTCGCCGTGGTCCAGGGTCGCGCACAGCTGCTCGATGAGTTTCTTCATGAACGAGGGTCCTCCCGATGGTCTTCGAGTGTTCGTTTGCCAGGTTGGAGCCGTGGTCGCGGAAAATTGGACAAGCCGTTCAGTGGAAAAGCTGCTCCCCGTAACGTCCTGTGAAAGGCACAACAAGGAGCAGAACATGGCAACAGGAACGAGACGGAACCATTCAGCGGCCTTCAAAGCGAGGGTGGCTCTGGAAGCCATTGTCGGTGAGAAGACTCTCGGCGAATTGGCAGCACTGCGAGGTCCATCCGACCCGGATCACGACCTGGAAGCGGCAGCGCACCGAGAGTGCCGCTGGCGTTTTCGGCAAATCGTCGTCCCGTGACCAGGGCGCGGTGGTGAAAGCGCTGCACGCCAGGATCGGGCAACTGACGATGGAAAACGATTGTTTTGAAAGTTCGCTCACCAAAGCGGGAAGGCTGAGCGCAAAACGTTGATTGACCGCAGGCATACAGTTCATCCGGGCTGTGCAGGGCCAGGGCTGCAGGCTCAGCCTGGACGGCCGCGGGGCTTGGCGGGACAAGATTTTTGTCGAACGGTTGTGGCGAACCGTGAAGTATGAAGAGGTTTATCTGCACGCCTATGACCCGGTCTGGGAGGCACGGACCTCGATCATGCGCTGCCTGGACTGGTATAACCGGTCCAGACCGCACGCCAAATTTGTAACAGACAGAAGCCGGACGAGGCGTACGCTACCATACCGCCGGCAGTGCCATCGGGCAGCCTGACCAGGGACAGAGGCTCCACGTATCATGCACAGAATGCTGTCCAAACAGTGGAGCCACCTCTGCGCCTGTGAGGCGGCGCCGCTGGCCCATGGTCCACGGGTACTCAGCGGCCGGTCGCCGATTCTATTTTTTCCGCCACACCCCGTTCGACTGGATATATTGCCCTGCCGGGGTTTTTTCCATGGCCTTTTGTCCGGCAAGCTGTTCGACCGCCTGCAGTGGTGTGTTGTTGCGCTTGGCAATGGCCTCATACTGCTTTTTGCGCTGGGCATTGATCGATTGGGCCAGGGTTTGCGCCTCGGCGTGGGTCGCCTGCACCGGGGCCAGGTAACCGGTGGGCGTTTCCCCCACCAGCCCCCGGGCTTTCGCTGTTTGCAGATCCAGACAAAAACCGTTGCCGCTCAGCACCAGCAGGGCGGCGAAAAACAACAGCACTCGTTTCATGGGTTTTCTCCTTCCCTTAGAATAATCCGCTTTCCTGGTTGATGACCGAATCCAGCTCTTTTTCCACTTTCACGCGGATTTCGTGCTCAATCTTGACGTTGAGATTGATGGTGATAGGCTCGTCCGGCGGGGCCACCTTGACCGTCGGTGTACAGGCCGCCACCAGCAAAAGAACGGCTGCCCCTGTCAGTACTGTTCGCAACATGTTTTTCTCCTTACGGTTTCAGTCGGGGTGCGACCGCGGGGTGTGCCGGCGCATGTCCTGCTCCAGCTCCGAGGGTATACCCTGGCTGTATCGGATGCTTTGCAGCAGGGAAAGCAGGTTTTGTTCGGCGCGGATATTCAGATGCACCGGCCGGTCCGTCTCGAGGCGGGGACTCCGGCCCTCGAGCCGGAGCTGGGCGATCAGGGTGCCCTCCGGCTGATACCTGATGCGGGCCGAGAACTGCTCATACCGAAATTCCTCCAGGGCCTTGAGCGCATAGGCGGTGAGCCCGGACCCGGCCAAGGTGCCGCCGGGCGGTTGGTAGCGGATGATACCCCCCCGGTCGATGCTGTGCAACTCGCCTTCGTCGATACTGATCCCTTCGCGGCCGAGTTGGACAGGCAGTTGCCCCGCCACCGCGCCGGTGGCCTCCAGCCCTTTGGTGTTTTGCAGGGCAACGATTTTCGCCAGGTCAACGTCGGCGATCTGCAGCCGGCAGAAATGGAGGGGGCGGTTGAGGTCAAAGACGCATTGCTCCGCGCTGATCCGGCCGCCGAACAGCTCGCCGCCGGCGCGCGCCAGCACAAGGCTCGGCAGCGGGCCGGAGTCGGCGCGACGCACAGCCGTATCCAGGCGCAGATGCTCGAGGGCGACAGGGCCGCCCAGGCGCCCGATCTCCACCGTGCCCGGTTCCGTCGA
Organism: Desulfobulbus sp.; assembly: GCA_017998195.1. Taxonomy (GTDB): domain Bacteria; phylum Desulfobacterota; class Desulfobulbia; order Desulfobulbales; family Desulfobulbaceae; genus Desulfobulbus. The sequence continues at coordinate 2,644 of JAGODN010000318.1, forward strand.
CTCCAGCACGGGCAGGAACCGGAGGTGCTGGCGGAGGGCAATCCCGGTCAGCGGTGCGTTGCCCAGCATGGCCTCGCCGTTGTCCAGGCTGAGCGAACCGCGCAGGTCAGTGTTGCCCTGTTTGCTCCAGCGCAACCGCAGATCCAGCCCGACCGCACCGCTTTTCAGGATGACCGGGCTGTTCCTTGCCGGGGGCAGCAGAAGCAGCAGGTTGCTCGATGCAGTCATGACCAGCGGGCCGATGGTTTTCAGCGTTGCCGTGCCGCCACCCGCGCTGCCGGGCCGATGCTCCAGGTCGGCCTGCAGGATGCCTGCCCCCTGCGGGGAATGGAAACGGCAGCTCCCCTTGAGGACCTCGTCCGCCCCCTGCTCCACCGTGGCCTGCACGACCTTCAGGCGCAGCGGGTCGAGCGGCAAACCGTTCACCACCAGTCCTGCCGCTGTCCACGGGCCGGCCGGCTGGATCTGCACCTGCCAGCCGTCCGGTTTGAACCGGACCTGTCCGGCGAGATCGGCCTGCACCGCCGCAACGGCAAGACCCTCCCGCCGGGCGCTATCCACCGCAAGCTGCGACGAGGGCGCCAACTGCAGCACCTGCGTGGCCGGGGTCCAGGTTCCGTCCACCTGCAGCTGGATGGTCTTGGCCGATACCCGTTCCTGCTCGAGGTCGGACAGGCCCAGCAGCAGGTGCAGCGCGTGCGCCTCCGGCCGCTGCCAGTCAAAACGGAACCGGGCGGTGAGCCGGCCCCGGGAGGGC
>JAGODN010000319.1 GCA_017998195.1 Desulfobulbus sp.
CCGCAGCGCCGGGCCAGGGCCTCGTCCTGGGGATTGGTGTAGGTGCCGGTGTAGATGAGGATGGGCAGGTCGTGCAGGCGGGGGTCGGCGCGGATCTCGCGGCAGAGCTGAAAGCCGTCCATCACCGGCATGAGGATGTCGCTGATCACCAGGTCGAAGGGTTCGGCGGCGAGCAGCTCCAGGGCCTCGCGACCGTTTGCGGCACAGCGCACGGTGTGGCCGTGGCCGCGGAACAGAACCTCCAGCAGGTAGCGGGACTGCCGGTCGTCATCCACGGTGAGAAGTCGCATACTGCCTCCAGGTCGGTGGCTCAGCCCGCCAGGTGGCGGCGGATTTCTTCGACAAAGGTTGTCGGATCGATGGGCTTTTCGATGTAGCCGCCGGCCCCGGCGGCGAGGATGCGCTGCCGGTCGCCGGCCATGGCGTGCGAGGTCACGGCGATGATCGGCACCGCCGCCAGCTCGGCCTGCTCCTTGAGCGCCGCGGCCACGGCATAGCCGTCCATGCCGGGCAGCTGGATGTCGAGCAGGATGGCCCGCGGCCGCCACTCGAGGGCCACGGCCACCGCCCGGGCGCCGTCGGTGACGCCGAGCACGGTGAACCCGTTTTTTTCGAGCAGAAAGCGCATCAGGTACAGGTTCTGCTCGTTGTCCTCGATCACCAGCAGGCGGTCGCTCATATCGCTTCTCCGGGTGTTGGCGGCAGGATCACGGTGAACACGCTGCCCTCTCCCGGGGTGGAGGCCGCCTCGAGCGCGCCGCCCATCAGGTCGAGCAGCCGCCGGCAGATGGACAGCCCCAGCCCCGTTCCCTCGTACCGGCGGTGCAGCGTGTTGTCCGTCTGGTAAAAGGGGGTGCCCAGGCGGGCGAGCTGTTCGGCCGGGATGCCGATGCCGGTGTCCATGAAGGCGACCCGCACCCGCTCGTCCTCGGCCGTGCAGTCGATGCGCACCGAGCCCTGTTCGGTGAACTTGACCGCGTTGTTGAGGAGGTTGACGAACACCTGCTCCAGCCGGCGCTGGTCGGTGGTCACCCGGATCGGCGCCGCCGGCCTCTGCCAGTGCAGGGCCAGCCCCTTGTGTTCCGCCAGCGGCGCAACCATGCGCACCACCCGCTCCAGGGCCTCGCGCACATCGAAGGTGGACAGGTCGAGCTGCATCTGGCCGGCCTCGATGCGGGAGATGTCGAGCACGTCGTTGATCAGGGCGAGCAGGTGGCGGCCGCTGGCCTGGATGATGGTCAGCTGCTTGTGCTGCTCCTCGTTCACCGGCCCGGCCAGCCCCTGGAGAAGCACCCCGGTGAAGCCGATGATCGAGTTGAGCGGCGTGCGCAGTTCGTGCGACATGGTGGCCAGGAAGGCGGACTTGAGCCGGTCCGCGGACTCGGCCGCCTCCTTGGCCGCGGCCAGCTCGGCGGTACGCCGGGCGATGCGCGCCTCCAACTCGCTGTTCAGCCGCTGCAGGGCCTGCTCGGCCTCACGGCGGGCGGTGATCTCGGCCTGCAGCAGCCGCCACTTGTGGCGCAGCAGCAGGAAGAGCACCAGCGCGGTGACGAGCACGAACCCCCAGCCCTTGGCGGTCTGCACGTGCGTGGCCTGGACCGCGTCGCCGGCGAGGTGCTCGACCAGCAGGTCGGAGAGCAGGATGTAGCCGCCGCCCAGGAGCAGGTAGACCACGGCCACCTGCAGGGGGAAGCGGGCGGTGGAGACTCTCATGGCCGTTCTCCGGGAGCGGGCCCGGCAAGGGCCGCCCGCACCGCGCGGTCGAGTTCCTCCAGGCGGAAGGGTTTCTGCAGGAAGAACGCCGGCCGCTCACCGCCGCCCTTGGATCCGGCGGCGTGCAGGGCATGGCCGGACATGCACAGCACCCGCAGGCCGGGCCGGGCCGCCTGCAGGGTGACGGCCAGTTCCCGGCCGCCCGTGCCGGGCAGGACCAGGTCCGTGACCAGCAGATCGATGGCGCCCCGGTGCTCCCGGGCCAGCTGCAGGGCCTCGGGTGCCGAGGCCGCGGCCAGCACCCGGTAGCCCAGCTCGACAAGCATCAGCCGGACCAATGGCAGGAGCGACGGCTCGTCCTCCACCAAAAGGACCGTGGCCCCGGCCGCGGCCAGGGCGGGCACGGGTTCCGCGGCCGGGGTCGGCTCCGCCTGCCGCTCGGCGAGCGGCAGGGCCAGGGTGACGGTCGTGCCCTCGCCCGGGGCGCTGGTCAACTCGATGCAGCCCCCGTGCTGGTGGACGATGCCGTGCACCGTGGGCAACCCCAAACCGGTGCCCTTGCCCGGCGCCTTGGTGGTGAAGAACGGCTCGAAGATCCGCTCGCGGGTGGCCTCGTCCATGCCGCAGCCGGTGTCCCGGACCGTGAGCAGCACCCGCTCCGGGCCCGGACCAGGGGACGCGCCGGCGCAGGTTTCGCAGGTGCATGGCCCCATTGCGGTGGCAATGGTGATCGTGCCGGCGCCGGTGATGGCGTCGCGGCTGTTCAGGCAGAGGTTGATGAGCACCTGGTCGAGCTGGGCCGGGTCCATGCGCACCGGCAGTTCGCCGGGAGCGGGCTGCCAGACCAGCTCGATCCGCTCGCCGATGAGCCGGGTGAGCAGGGCGAGCAGGTCCGGGATGGCCGTGTTCAGGTCGAACACCCGCGGCTGGATCGGCTGCCGGCGGGCAAAGGCGAGCAGTTGGCCGGTGATCCGGGCCGAATGTTCGGCCGCGCGGAGGATTTCCTGCAGGTCGGCGTGGAGAGGGTCGTCGGCCGCGGTCCGTTCCAGGGCGAGCTGGGTGTAGCCGAGGATCACCGCCAGCATGTTGTTGAACTCGTGGGCCACCCCGCCGGCCAGGAGGCCGATGGACTCCATTTTCCGGGCCTGGCGGAGCTGCTCCTCCATCTGCCGGAACTCGGTGATGTCATAGATGATGGAGTGGAGCACACTCCTGCCCTGGATGTCGATGATGCTCGAGTACACGGCCACGTCGCGCACCGAGCCGTCCGCCCGCCGGTGGCGGAACTCGAAGTGGATGCGCTCACGCCGGCGCACCCGCTCCATCTCCTCCTGGATCTGTTCGGGGCCGAGGGTGTTGATCTCGTCGATGCGCATCCGCTCCAGCTGCTCCCGGGGCCAGCCGTAGAAGGCGGCCGCCGCCTCGTTGGCCTCGAGGATGCGGCCGTCCTCCGGGTCGATGAGCAGCTTGACCGCGGCATGCCGCTGGAACAGGGTGCGGAACTTGGCCTCGCTCTGGCGCAGGGCCTCCTCCATCACCTTGCGCGTGGTGACCACCTCGGTGAACAGCACCGCGCCGCCGATGGTGTCCGCGGTCTCGTACCAGGGGTACATGGCCCAGCGCACCCATTCGCGCCGGCCATCCTGGCGGAGGAACTGGTCCTCCTCGCACCGCTCGACGCTG
>JAGODN010000031.1 GCA_017998195.1 Desulfobulbus sp.
GTGGAGCAGTCCGTGCACCAGGATGCCCTGCCGGTGCCCGCAGGCTGGATGGACAACCAGGCCCGGCGGCTTGTTGATCACCAGCAGGTGGGCGTCTTCGAACAGGACGGGGAAATCCACCCGCTCCGGAAGCAGTTCCGAAGGGGGCGGAGGCGGGAAGGCAATGGTGACGGAATGCTCGACGCGCAGGCGAAAACCGGCCTTTACCGGACGACCGTCCACGAGCACGTCCGCGGCGGCAATACGTTTGAGCAGGGAGGAACGGGACAGGTCGGGATACTTGTCGAGGAGAAAGTGGTCGAGCCGCTGCCCGACTTCGGCGGGCAGGACCGAATAGCACACCGGGGGATCATCTCCGGCGGCAGCCGGACCATCCTTTGCCACCGGGGTCACGTCGTTCCGGAATCCCGGCGATCAGCAGAAAATTTTTTCAATCTGCCGCTCGACCTTGTCCTGGTCCATCTGTTTGGCGAGGGACAGTTCCTTGACCAGCAGATTCTTGGCGGTGTCGAGCATCTTCCGCTCGCCGTAGGAAAGTTCCTTGTCCTCCTTGAGCAGGAAGAGGTCACGCAGCACCACGGCCACCTCGAACACGGACCCGGTCTTGATCTTGTCCATGTAATCGCGGTACCGCCGGTTCCAGGTCTGGGCAGTGACCTTGACGTCCCGCTCCTTGAGAATGTCGATGACCTTGGTGACCTCGTCATCGGAGATGATCGCCCGCAAACCGACGTTGGCGCTCGTTGCCGTCGGAATCATGATGGTCATGTCGTTGTCGAGAATTTTCATCACGTAAAAACTCTGATCGATACCACCGATGGTTTGCTTTTCAATCGTTTGAATCAAGCCCACGCCATGAGCCGGGTACACGGCCATATCACCTGCTGCAAACACATGATCCTCCAGAAGACTGTGAAAAGACATGCAACGAGACCCGCGACCAAGCGCCGTTTGCCTCTAAAATATTATATTAGCATATTTTTTCAGTATTGGCAAAAGGTCCTGCGAACATGACCCGGGCAAAGAGGACAACGGGGTGAAAACATGATGAATATGCGCCGACGGAGCGGGTCGGCCGCCGCGCTGGTGGTCCGCACAAGGTCAGCGGCCGTTGATCCGGTTCATGCACACGTCGATGCCCTGCTCGACAAACAGGGTGACCGCCTCTTCGACCAGGCCGGCGCGCTCGTGCAGCAACCGCTGTTCCTCCTCGCTCATCCGTGCCAGCACGAACCGCTCCACGGCCGGTGCATGCCCGGCGGCATCGGCAAGCGGTCGGCCGATGCCGATCTTCATCCGCGCAAAGTCCTGGGTGCCCAGGTGCTGAATGAGCGAGCGGATGCCGTTGTGGCCGCCGGCTCCGCCTCGACGGACCATCCTGATGCGGCCGGCGGCGAGATCGATGTCGTCGTGGAGAACGAGCAGGTTGGTCAGCGGGACTTTGAAATAGTCGAGAAAGCGGCGAACGCACTCACCGGAGCGGTTCATGTAGGTCTGCGGCTTGACCAGGAACAGTTGACTGGACCGGTGCCGACCCTGAGCGAACAGTCCCTGCATCTTCAGGCTGTCGATCCGCCAGCCGTTGACGCTGGCGAGGTGGTCGAGAAAGAGGAAGCCGACGTTGTGCCGGGTCAGGTGATAGTCCGCCCCGGGGTTACCAAGGCCAACCAGCAGGAATCGGGTATCCGCCATGCATCAGGGAGAAAAGAAAGGAATCGGGCCGGAGAACAACTCCGGCCCGATCAAGGATCGAAAGGTGCGGGACGAACGAACAACGTTTAGAAAACGGCAACGCAGACCGTTTCGGCCTTTTCCAGCATTTCCACGTTGGCCGGCACAGCGAGGTCGGCAAAGGTGAGCCCCTTGCCGCCCTGCTCGAGTTGGGTGATGTCGGCCTTGATCACGTCCGGAATGTCCAGCGGGCAACCGCGCAGCCGAACCGAGGTCTTGAACACCTGCAGGTCGCCGCCGAGATCTACGCCCTTGGCCGTGCCAACGTATTCGACCGGCACGGTGAACTGTGCGGGTTTGTTCAGGTCGATCTCGAGGAAATCCACGTGGAGCAGGCTGCCGTCAACCGGCTCCTTCTGAATCTCCTGGACGAGCACGTTCCGGCTGCCTTTGCTGTCCCCCTCGACCTCCAGGGTCACCACCGCATTCCGGCCGTGAATGAACAGCAGATCCTTGTACAGTTTGGCCGCATCGAACTGCAGAGCCACGGACTCGGCACCGCCGCTGTAGAGGTTGGCGGGCGTGATATCGCGCATCCGCAACTGCCGCATCGGCCCCTTGCCGAACACCGTGCGCACCTTTGTTTTCATGTTGACCTGAAGCATGACCACCTCCCCCCTTTCCTGCGGGTTCTATGAAAAATTTGCTGAATATTCCGTCTGTGGACTAGACAAAAAGATAACTGACCGAATCCTCGTTGTGGATCCTGCTGATCGCCTCGCCCAGGAGGGCGCCGACCGACAGGACCGTGATTTTTTCGCACCGCCGGGCCTCTTCCTTCAACGGGATGGAATTGGTCACCAGGAGCGACTTCAGGCAGGAGTTACTTATCCTCTCGACCGCCGGACCAGACAGGACGGCATGCGAACAGCAGGCATGCACCTCCTTGGCGCCGACTTTCTTGAGGATCTCCGCACCGCCGCAGAGGGTGCCGGCCGTATCGACCATGTCGTCGAGGAGGATGGCGGTCTTGCCCTTGACGTCGCCGATCACATGCACGGCCTCACACTCGTTGGCCCGTTCGCGGCGCTTGTCGACGATCGCCAGGCCGGCGTTCAGCCGCTTGGCAAAGGCGCGAGTGCGTTCGACCCCGCCCGCGTCCGGCGACACCATCACCACATCGGTGAAGCTTTCCCGGATGTAGTTGAGGATGATGGGTGCGGCATAAAGATGGTCGACCGGGATGTTGAAAAACCCCTGGATCTGGCCGGCGTGCAGGTCCATGCACAGCACCCGGCGGGTGCCGACCACCATGAGCATCTCCGCCACCGCCTTGGCCGTGATCGGCACCCTCGGCCGCACCTTGCGGTCCTGCCGGGCATAGCCGTAGTAGGGCATGACCGCGGTGATCCGCCGTGCCGACGCTCGGCGCAGGGCGTCGATCATGATGAGCAATTCCATCAGGTTGTCGTTGACCGGGGTGCAGGTCGGCTGAATGACGAACACGTCGGCGCCGCGCACGTTCTCGCCGATCTCCACGGAGATTTCACCGTCCGAAAACTTCTTGACCTCCGCCGCCCCGAGCGGCACCTTCAGATATTCGCAGATTTCCCGGGCAATGGCCGGATTGGCGTTCCCGGTGAAAATCTTCAGATTTTTTGGCATGGCACTTTTCTCTGGCGAATGGCTGGGGCGGGAGGATTCGAACCCCCGAATGCAAGGATCAAAACCTTGTGTCTTACCGCTTGACGACGCCCCAGTTTTCAACGGGACACATTGCCTGACGTGTCCCGACGGGTTTCTCCGGCATACGGATGGACCAGAAAGGTTTGCGTGAACCGGCGCGCGAACAGCGCGCGACAGGTTTCAGCAGCCTGCCGGTCGGGAAAAAGAGCGAACACCGTCGGGCCGGAGCCGGACATGAGCGCGGCGACCGCGCCCCGGGCGAGCAGTTCTTCTTTGAGACGGCCGATCTCCGGAAACCGGGCGATGGTGACCGATTCCAGATCGTTGTGCAGGGATGCCGGCAACCCCTTGACGGCCACTGTTGACCCGGGCCGGTTCAGCCGGACAGCACTTTCCTGCAAATTTTTTAGGTTAGTTGCCTTTCTGTTTTTTGTCAACGCAAAATTCTGGTACACCCAGCGTGTAGACACGGCAAATCCGGGATTAACGAGCAGCACGGAACAGTCGGTCAGCGGGGCGACCGGGGTAAGGATTTCGCCGATGCCGACGGCCAGCGCGGCCGGTGCATCGGCCACGAAAAAGGGTACATCCGCACCCAGGCGCAGCCCGAGGGCCGCGAGTTCGCCTTCCGTCAGGCCGGCGTCGAACAGCCTGTTCAACCCCTTCACGGTGGCTGCCGCATCGCTGCTGCCGCCGCCGAGACCGGCGGCGACCGGGATGTTCTTGAACAGGGCGATATCCACCCCGGGAAGCGGACCGCCCAGCCGTTGCGCCGCCGTTTGCAGGAACAGTTCGGCCGCCCGGTGAACGAGGTTGCCGCTGTCCTCCGGCAGGTCGGCGCCGGGACAGTGGAGGCGCACCCCCTCGCCGCCCCGGCGCAACTCCAGCAGGTCGAACAGGCCGACCTTGTGCATCAGGGTTTCGAGGGTGTGGTACCCGTCCGCCCGCCGCCCGGTGACCCGGAGAAACAGGTTGATCTTGGCCGGCGCCCTGACCGCAAGAACCTCCCCGTGCATGCCCGCCCGTCGCAGCCTCAGCCCAGCTTGACGAACCGCATTTTCAGTTCGTAGAGGATCCGGGTGAGCAGTTCCTGCTCGTTGGGGTCGAGATTGCCCCTGGTTTTTTCGGCAAGCAGGGCCAGAGTGTCGATGGTGTGCTTGGCCAGTTCTCGGTCGACGATCTTGCGACCGGTTTCCGGGTGGGGCAGTTCCCCCATGTGGTAAAGGGCCGAGGTGTTCAGCGACAGGATGAAGGAGGCGAAGGTCACCTCCGGCATAACGCACCGACCGGCGGGGTCCTTGACGCGGCCTTCCGGACACTCGCCGCATGCGGCAGGATTCTCGTTCATGGTGATGTTCTCTGGTGGTTGGGTTCGCTCACCCTTCGGCCCGCGGCGGCCGCATTGCGTGGCGAACGGCCGGGACAGCGCGACGGTGACGTAGAGCCGCACACGGCGCGGGACCGGCGGGAGGGTCATCGTCCCGGGTTGCGCCGTTCGTCCCCCTGTCGGAAAAAACAAGTGAAAAATATACCGATATTCCCAGAGACTCACAAGATGAAAGTAGCGGGTGCACGGAGCCTTGCCGGCCATCCTCTGCCGCCGCCCCGTATCTGCCCTTCCCAGGCACCTTGCCCTTGAAGACCGGGACCGGAGGCGTTATATATACGATTTTTCTTTTCCTTGTCGCCACAAGGGAGTTTTGCCAGATTCAAGGAGTGGTCCATGCACGAAGTCCGCGTTCGTTTCCCCCCCAGCCCCACCGGCTACCTGCACATCGGCGGGGCCAGGACGGCCCTGTTCAACTGGCTGTTCGCCAAAAAGCACGGCGGCAAACTGATCCTGCGCATCGAGGACACTGACGAGGAGCGCTCCACCCAGGCCTCCATCGACGGCATCATCGACGGTCTGCAGTGGCTTGGCATCGACTGGGACGAAGGCCCCTACTTCCAGACCGAGTTCGCCGCCGACCACGTCGAGACGGCCCACCGCCTGCTCGCCGCCGGCCACGCCTACAAGTGCTTCTGTACCAAGGAGGAACTGGAACGGAAACGGGAGTCCGCCATGGCCGCCAAGAAGCACGATGTCGGCTACGACGGCACCTGCCGCCACCTGACCCCCGAGGAAGTGCGGGCGAAGGAGGCGCAGGGACTGCCCTCGGTCATCCGCTTCAAGGTGCCGGTCCGCCCGGGCAACCTGTTCTACGACGACGAGGTGCTGGGCCGGATCGAGAGGGCCTACAGCGACATCGAGGACTTTGTCATCGTCCGCTCCAACGGCAAGCCGCTCTACCTGCTGTGCAACGTGGTCGACGACATCCGCGACCGCATCACCCACGTGATCCGCGGCCAGGACCACATGACCAATACCACCCGCCAGGTGCTGCTCTACGAGGCCCTGGGCGCGCCGTTGCCGGTCTTTGCCCACATGCCCCTGACCATGGACCTGCAGAAACGCAAGATCTCCAAGCGCAGCCACGGCGAGGTGGTGGCGGTGCAGTTTTACCGGGACCGCGGCTTCATCCCCTGGGCGGTGTGCAACTTCCTCTCCCTGCTCGGCTGGAACCCGGGCAACGACCGGGAATACTTCAGCCGCGAGGAGATGATCGAGGTGTTCAGCCTGTCGCGCATCAGCCGGGTGAACTCGGTGTTCAACTACAAGCCGGGCGACCCCAAGTTCTTCACCGACCCCAAGCTCATCGCCATGAACGAGCACTACCTGCGCACCATGGACATTGGCGAGTTAGGCAAGATGGTGCAGGCCGAACTGGCGGCCGAGGGGCTCTGGGACCCGACCTACGCCACCTGCCGGAGCGACTGGTACCTGGCCACGCTGGCGCTCATCCGCGACCGCTTCCACACCCTCAAGGACTTCACCACCACCGGTCGGGCCTATTTCGCCGACACCTACGAGATCGATCCCAAGCCGCTGGCCAAGAACGTGCTCAAGTATCCGGAACTGGCCACATGGCTGCCGCAACTGGCCGAACGGTTCGCCGCCCTGGCGGAGTTCACCGCCGAGACCACCGAACAGGCGTCCCGCGAAATGGCCGACGAACTCGGCGTCAAGCCGGGGGTGCTCATCAACGGGATGCGCACCGTGCTCACCGGCCAACTGGCCGGGCCCTCGATGTTCGAGGTGCTCACCACCCTGGGCCGGGAGAAGGTGGTGGCCCGGCTGGCCCATGTCGACCACCTGTTCACCCCGGCCTGACGCCCGCAACCGCACCACGCGCCCATGACAAGCGAAAAAGACACCGCCCCCAGACCGCTCGACTTCATCCGCCAGATCATCGCCGACGACCTGGCCAGCGGCAAGCACCGGACCGTCGTCACCCGCTTTCCGCCCGAGCCCAACGGCTTTCTCCACATCGGCCACGCCAAGTCCATCTGCCTCAACTTCGGGGTGGCCGCGGAACACAACGCGGTCTGCCACCTGCGCTTCGACGACACCAACCCGGACAAGGAATCCACCGAGTACGTGGAGGCCATCCAGCGGGACGTGCGCTGGCTGGGATTCGACTGGGGCGAGCACCTGTACTACGCCTCGGACTATTTCGACCAACTCTACGCTTTCGCCGTGGAGCTGATCCGCCGGGGCAAGGCCTACGTCTGCCATTTAAGCGGCGACGAGATGCGCGCCTTTCGCGGCACCCTCACCGAACCGGGTCGGGAGAGCCCCTACCGGAACCGCACGGTCGAGGAGAACCTGGAACTGTTCGAGCAAATGCGCAGCGGCCAGATGGCCGAGGGCGAGTGCGTGCTGCGGGCCAGGATCGACATGGCCTCGCCGAACATCGTCCTGCGCGACCCGGTGCTCTACCGCATCCTCAAGTCGACGCATCACCGTACCGGTGAACGCTGGTGCATCTACCCGATGTACGACTTCACCCACTGCCTCTCGGACATGCTCGAGGGCATCACCCACAGCCTGTGCACACTCGAGTTCGAGAACAACCGGGCCCTGTACGACTGGGTGCTGGACACGCTCGAGACCCCCAACCACCCGCGGCAGATCGAGTTCGCCCGACTGAACATCAACTACACCGTGACCAGCAAGCGCAAGCTGCTCCAACTGGTCACCGAGGGCCACGTCTCCGGCTGGGACGACCCGCGCATGCTGACCATCTCCGGGCTGCGCCGGCGCGGCTACACGCCCGCCTCGATCCGCGGCTTCTGCGCCACCATCGGCATCGGCAAGCGCGAGTCGTGGATCGACATGGGCGTGCTCGAGAACGCGGTGCGCGAGGATCTGAACGACAACGCCCGGCGCGTGTTCGGCGTGCTCGACCCGCTGCGGGTGGTGATCATGAACTACCCCGAGGGCCAGGTCGAGCAGGTGGTCGCCCAGAACCACCCGCAGCGGCCCGAACTGGGCACCCGCACCCTGCCCTTTTCGCGCGAACTCTACATCGAGCGGTCGGACTTCATGGAGGACGCGCCCAGGAAGTTCTTCCGCCTGAGCGTCGGCCGGGAAGTGCGGCTGCGCTGGGCCTACCTGGTCACCTGCCGGGAGGTGGTCAAGGACGACCAGGGCCGGGTGGTCGAACTGCGCTGCACCTACGATCCGGACAGCCGCGGCGGTTCCGCCCCGGACGGCCGCAAGGTCAAGGGCACCATCCACTGGGTGTCTGCACCCCACGCCCTGCGGGCCGAGGTGCGGCTCTACGACCGGCTGTTCACCGCCGAGTTCCCGGATGCGGACAAAACTCGCGACTTCAAGGAGTTCCTCAACCCGGACTCGCTCACCGTGCTGGACGGCTGCCTGCTTGAGCCCGGCCTGGCCGGGTGCACGCCCGAGGACCGGTTCCAGTTCGAACGGCAGGGCTATTTCTGCGCCGACCCGGTGGCCAGCAGGCCCGGCCGTCCGGTGTTCAACCGCATCGTCACCCTGCGCGACAGTTGGGCCAAACAGAACGAAGCCACGTAAGAGGAACCCCATGCCGACGATCAACCTGCGCAACATGGCCATCAACCAGACCGGCACCATCGTTGCTGTCCGCGTGGGCGGCGAACTGGGCCGCCGCATCCGCGAGATGGGCCTGGTGCCCGGCACCGAGATCACCGTCAAGCAGCGGGCCCCGCTCAACGACCCGGTCGCCCTGCGGGTCATGGACGGCACCCTGACCCTGCGCAACAACGAGGCCGACTACATCGAGGTCGAGGTCGCCCCCTGACCTCGACCCGGTCCTCTCCCCTTCGTCCCGGCCGCTGTTCCAACCGCCTCCCCGGCGGCCCCGCGCCCCGCCCGCTGTCTCTCTATTTCTCCCGAAAATCAGGAAAATTCCCTCGACCACGCTTGGCAAAGTCGTTGACAGTGACAATTGTTTGGAGTACCTAACAATCCGCTGTCACCGGCTGCAGACCGTTGCCGGCGGCAGTGGACGGCAACCCGCGGCCAACCCGGCCCTCGGCCGACAGCAAGGACGGTAGCCATGCCTGTGGATCCCACCATGTTCAAGGAACCTTCGGAAAACCCTGGACAGCCACTCAACGACCTGGCGGACAGCTGCCCGCGTCGGAACCGATGGTGCCGGCAGCAGCGGGGCACACCGCTGCACGAGGCCTGCTGTCAGGGTCGCATGCGGGTGTGCGCGGTCAACGGCGACCGGCGCACCTGCGCTCGCATGGCCAACCTGGGCCTGCTGCCCGGCACCGAGGTGGAACTGTTGTGCAGCGGTGGCGGCCGTCAGTGCATGATCAAGGTCAACGGCGGCACCATCAGTCTCGACGCCCTGACCGCGGCCAACATCCTCGTCGATCCCCTCTGAACGGAGACACCGGCCGTGCAGAACCTCATTGTCATCCTCACCATCGTCGCGGCCCTCGTGTTTCTCGGTTTGCGCCTGCGCACGATCTGGCGAAACCGCAACGCCCCCTCCTGCGGCGGCTGCTGCTCGGGCTGCGGATCCCTGTCCGACTGCTCGTCACCGCAGAAAACGCTGCCGACCTGCAAAGCGCCGCCGGAGCCCCGGTAAACGCGCCGACCGGAACGGGTCGCGCCTTTTCCTTCGCCACGGCGGTTCGGTCGCCCTGGCTCCGTTTTCCGCCTGTCCCTGCCGCAACTCGGCACCGGCCAGACCATCTTCTCCACCGCCTCGCGACGCACCCGGTCCGCCCCCACCAACCCAGCAAGGAACACGCTTCCATGGACACCACCATCACCGTTGCCCTGGCCGGCAACCCGAACGCCGGCAAGACCACCCTGTTCAACCACCTCACCGGCGCCCGCCAGCACGTGGGCAATTACCCAGGGGTCACGGTGGAACAGAAGGAGGGCTGCTGCCTGCACCGGCAGCGGGGCCTGCGCGTGGTGGACCTGCCGGGCACCTACTCGCTCACCGCCTATTCGGTGGAGGAACTGGTGGCTCGCGATTTCCTGGTCAACGAGAAGCCGGACGTGGTGGTGGACGTGGTCGACGCCTCCAACCTGGAGCGGCACCTCTACCTGAGCTGCCAGTTCCTGGAACTGGGCGTGCCGCTGGTGATCGCCCTGAATATGGTGGATGTGGCCGAGAAACGGGGGCTCACCATCCACGCCGAACAGCTCGGCCAGCTGCTCGGCGTGCCGGTGGTGCCGGTGGTGGCCCGCACCGGTTCGGGTGTGGACAAGCTGCTCGACGCGGTGCTGGCGGTGGCAGCCGCTCCGGAGCGACCGAAGCCGCTGTTCCTCCGTTACGGTTCGGACATCGACGAGGCCCTGACCGACATGCTGCCGGCCATCCGGGAACTGCAGCCGCTCACCGCAGTCTACCCGGAACGATGGCTCGGGGTGAAGATTCTCGAGAATGACGAGCAGATCGTCGACAAGGCGCGCGCCGCCAGCCCGGAGGCGGCCCGGCGGCTGGCCGAACGGGGCGACGAGGTGGTCCGCCACCTGCAGAATACGCTCGGCGTCTACCCCGAGGCGGTGATCGCCGACCACCGCTACGGCTACCTCAAGTCGATCATGCGCCAGGGGGTGGTCAGCCGCAAATGGGTCGCCGACCGGCTGCACACCTCGGACCGGATCGACAAGGTGGTCACCCACCGGCTGCTCGGGCCGCTCATCATGGCCGGGGTGCTGTTCGCCCTGTATACCTTCACCTTCAGTTACAGCACCGTGCTGGTGGACGGGCTGGCCTCGCTGTTCGGCCTGCTGGCCAGCGGTCTCGACGCCCTCCTGGCCGACGGCCCGCTCAAGTCCATGCTCATTTCCGGGGTGGTGGACGGCATGGGCGGGGTGCTCGGCTTCGTGCCGATCATTATGTTCATGTTCTTCGGCATCGCCGTGCTCGAGGACTCGGGCTACCTGGCCCGGGTGGCCTTCATGATGGACCGCATCTTCCACCTGTTCGGCCTGCACGGCTCCTCGGTGATGCCGTTCATCGTCTCCGGCGGCATTGCCGGCGGCTGCGCCGTGCCCGGGGTGATGGCGACCCGCACCCTGCGCTCGCCCAAGGAGCGGCTGGCGACCCTGCTCACCGTGCCGTTCATGAACTGCGGCGCCAAGCTGCCGGTACTGACCCTGCTCATCGGCGCCTTCTTCTCCGCCCACCAGGCCCGCTACATGTTCCTGGCCACCCTGTTCTCCTGGATCGTGGCCCTGTGCGCGGCCAAGTTCCTGCGCCTGACCGTGCTCCGCGGCGCCTCGACGCCGTTCGTCATGGAACTGCCGCCCTACCGCTTTCCCACCCTCAAGGGGCTCCTCATCCACACCTGGGAGCGGACCTGGCAGTACATCAAGAAGGCGGGCACGGTCATTCTCGGCATCTCCATCCTGCTCTGGGCGATGATGACCTACCCCGGGCTGCCGGAGGAACGGGCCGCCGTCTTCGCGCAGCAGCGACAGCAGGCCGAGGCGACCCTGGCCGCCGTCCCGGAGAAAAAGGCACAGGAACTGGCGCGAATCGGCGCCGAGGAGGCCGAGGCCGGGCTGCGCCATAGCATCGCCGGCCGCATCGGCACCGCCTTCGAGACGGTCAGCCGCTACGCGGGCATCGACTGGCGCACGAACATCGCCCTGATCGGCGGGTTCGCGGCCAAGGAGGTGATCATCTCCACCCTGGGCACGGCCTATTCACTGGGCGAAGTCGACCCCGAGGCGGCCGGTTCGCTCAGCGATCGGCTCCGCCGCGACGCCAACTGGAACCCGGTGGTGGCCCTGGCGGTGCTGGTGTTCATCATGTTCTACGCCCCCTGCTTCGTCACCGTGGTGTGCATCGCCCGGGAGGCGGGCTCGTGGAAATGGGCGGCCTTTTCGGTGGTGTTCAACACCCTGTTCGCCTTTGTCCTGGCGGTGGGCATCTACCAGATCGGCGCCCTGCTCTACCTGCGCTGACAGCGGACCGCAGGCCCGGGCGTTCAGGGCCGGTAGTCGGCGAAACGCGCCTGCACCTCGGCCATCTGTGCCGGCGACAGCAGCGGCGGCTCGGTCACGGCCAGGGCCATGAGGTACATGCGCGCCAGCGTTTCCACTTCAACGGCCAGGGCGAGCACACCGTCCAGATGGGCAGCGTGGCAGACCATGCCGTGATGGGCGAGCAGGGCGGCGCGCCGGTCGCGCAGGGCCTCGACCGCCGCGTCAGACAGGGCCTGGCTGCCGAAGGTGGCGTAGGGCGCACAGGGGACGGTATCGCCGCCGGCCACGGCGACCATGTAGTGGAAGGGCGGGATGGCCCGCTCCAGGCAGGCCAGGGCGGTGCAGTGTGGGGAGTGGGCGTGCAGGATGGCGCCCGCGTCGGGATAGTGG
>JAGODN010000032.1 GCA_017998195.1 Desulfobulbus sp.
TGGGCCAGGCGGGTGGTGGGGGTGTTCGCCAACCGTGTTGCCCGCCGGGAGCCGGACCTGGCCCATGCCACCCTCATCACCAACACGGACGGCTCCCTCCTGGTCAGCGTCCGTGCCCCCCTGGACAACCCCCGGGGCGCGGACAGCCTTTGCCGCCAGTTTGCCACGGGCGGCGGACGGGCCGCGGCCGCCGGCATCAACCGGCTGCCGGCCGATGCGTTGGACCGGTTCCTGGCAGTCTTTGCCGCCCATTTTGCCGTTTGAAGCAGACCCGCCCCACGACCGTCAGACCCTTTTCCCCGCACAAACCGTTGGCCGTCGCGCACCAACCAGACCAGGAACGTGGGCGTGCCTGTTTCGCTCCTGTCGGGCGAACGCCCCTCTCCCCGCTGTCCCTGTTCGGGTTGGTCACAGGACGGCAGCGGCCTGCCGTGCCGGCGATCGGCTGTCGCTGTCGACAGCCGGCGGGAGTCATGGCATGAGCGGCTTTCCCTGGCGGATGCTTTGCCTGACGGTCGCGGTCCTGCTGCTCGGTGCCGCGCCTGTCTCAGCCGCGACGGTCACCCTCGCCCCCCGGGAGCAGCCGACCTATGGGGACGATCTCCATTTTCGTGGCCTCGAGGAGGTATTGGCAGAGAGTGTGGCGTATCTCCGGGGCCAGCCGGCGAACACCCGCATCACCTGGGCCGGACCATCGGTCACCGCCGGGCAGCTGCTCGCGGCCGCCCGCCGCATGCAGCGACTGGTGCGGGCCGCGCCTGGTCCGGAAGCCCTGAACACCGCCATTCGCCGGCAGTTCGTTGCGGTGCGCATGGTGGCCGATGACCCTGTCCCGGATCGTCGCCGCCCGCTGGTGACCGGGTATTACCAGCCTCACTTCGCGGGCAGCCTGACCCGCACGCCACCCTTCCTCTATCCGGTGTACGCCCGTCCGGACAGCCTGGTGGTGCGGGAAAGCGGCGGCCGGAAGAGCATCGGTCGCCTCGTGGACGGCGTGCTGCGTCCCTTCTGGACGCGCCGCGAAATCGAGCGGGGCAACCTGCTGGCCGGCAGCGAGATGGTCTGGCTCGCCGACCCGTTCGACGTGTTCGTCCTCCACGTGCAGGGCTCGGCCATCCTCCACCTCACCGACGGCAGCCGGCGCGGGATTCACTACGCGGAGCGGAACGGCCGGACCTACCGGAGCATCGGCGCCTTCCTGGTCAGGACCGGCCGCATGGAACTGGCGGAGGTCACCATGGACTCCATCCGCGACTACCTGGCCCGCCACCCCGAGGAGCGCGACCTGGTCCTGCACCAGAACGATTCGTTCATCTTCTTTCACTGGACCGAGGCCGGGCCGGCCGTGGGCAGCCTGGGGCGACCGCTCACCCCGGGTCGGTCCATTGCCGTGGACCAGCACTGGTACCCTCCCGGCGCGCTGGCCTACCTGGACAGCCGGCAACCGGTGTTTGCGGATGGGGTGATGACGGGGTGGCAGCGACTGCAGCGCTTTGTCAGCGTGCAGGATACGGGCTCGGCGCTGGTGGGACCCGGACGGGTGGATCTGTTCTGGGGGTCGGGCGAGCCGGCCGGCCGGGCGGCCGGGCGGATGAAGGAGGAGGGCGAGTTGTATCTGCTGCTGCCACGGGAGGAGCGACCGGCCGGGCGCTGAACCCTGCCCGGGCCGGTCCCTTGACCGCCGGGCGGGCACGGTCAGCCGAGCAGGCGGAACCGCTCCCAGAAATCAGGAAAGGATTTGGCCACGCACTCCTCACCGCCAATGACCACACCGGGCACCCGCAGGCCGGCCACCGCAAAGCTCATGGCCATGCGGTGGTCCTCGTAGGTGCTGATGGTCGCGCCGTGCAGGTTCCGGCCGCCCTGGCCGCGGATGATCATCCGCGCCGGTTCCTCCTCCGCCTCCACCCCCAGCCGGCGCAGTTCACTGACCACGGCCGACAGCCGGTCGCACTCCTTGATGCGCAGGTGGGCGATGTTGTCGATGACCGTGGTCCCTTCGGCAAAGGCGGCGACCACGGCCAGGGTGGGGGCCACATCCGGCATGTCGCCCATGTCCACCTCGATGCCGCGCAGTTGTCCGGGTCCGGTCACGGTGATGCCGCCGGCGTTGCTGTCGATCCGGCAGCCCATGCGCTCCAGGCAGCCCAGCAGGTCCGTGTCCCCCTGCAGGGAAGGGCGGGGCACGTTGGTCACCCTCACCCGGCCGCCGCTCACGGCGGCCGCGGCCCAGAAGTAGCTGGCGCTGCTGGCGTCGCCCTCGATGGCGTAGCTGCGCGCCCGGTAACAGCCCCGGGGAATGCGGAAGGCGTTGAGCGCGGCCGCGGCCGCGGCCTCGACCTGGATGCCGAAGGCTGCCATCACCGCGAGCGTCATGCGCACGTAGGGCTGGGACAGGATGGCGCCCCGCACCTCCAGTTCGGCCGGCGCGTTCGCATAAGGGGCCACAAGAAGCAGGGAGGAGAGGTACTGGCTCGACCGTCCTTCGGGCAGCACGGTTCGACCGCCGCTGAGCCCATGGGCGGCAATGGTCAGGGGCGGGCAACCGCTGCCGGCCTCGCTGACGATCTCGGCTCCCCAGCCGCGCAGGGCCTCGAGCAGGGGCAGGATGGGCCGCTGGGCCATGCGTTCGCTGCCGGTGATGCGGAAACGGCCGTGGCCGAGCGTTGCCAGCGAGGTGAGGAAACGGGTGGCCGTGCCGTTGTTGCCAAGGAAGATGTCCGCGCTGGGAGTGTCGATGCGGCCGCCGGCGCCCGCCACCCGCCAGCAGTCCCGATCACTCGTGTCCACCTGCAGGCCCATGGCCGCAAGGGCCGCGATGGTGTAGCGGGTGTCTTCGCTGGCCAGCGGCCCGTGCAGCCGGGACTCCCCCGAGGCAAGGGCGGCGGCGATGAGGGCGCGCTGGGTCAGGCTTTTCGAGCCGGGAACGCTGATTGTGGCATCGATGTGCGGGACCGGGGTGATGGGCATCATAACGGGGACCGTGGCGAAGGTTGGGCGGAAACGGTTCAGTCGGACCGGTTGGCGAGGACCACGACCAGGGCATGGCGCATGACCTCGACCGGCGGGTCCTGGCCGGTCCACAGGCGGAACTGGGCCACCCCCTGGTGGAGGAGCATCTGTAACCCGTCAACGGTCCGGCAGCCGCGGGCGGCGGCTTCGCGCAGCAGCCGGGTGGCGAGGGGTGCGTAGACGATGTCCATGACCACCGGGAAACGGTCGAGCAGGTGCAGATCGATGGGCAAGGCCTCGGTGTGCGGCGCCATGCCCACCGAGGTGGTGTTGATCAGCGCGTCGGCGACTACCGAACCCAGGTCCTGGGGGGCGATGAAGGGGCAACCCAGTTGGTCGGCCAGTTGCCGACCCTTGGCAAGGGTTCGGTTGGTGAGCAATACCCGGGCCCCGGCCTCGAGCAGGCCAAATCCCACTGCCCTGGCCGCGCCGCCGGCGCCGAGCACGAGCACCGTGCGGCCGGCCGGGTCGAGTGTTTCGCCCAGGGCCTGGTTGGCGCCGATCCAATCGGTGTTGTGGCCGGTACAGCGGACGGAATCGTCCTGTTGCCGCTGGAACACGAGGGTGTTCACCGAGCCGATGCGGGCCGCCACCGGGTCAATGGCGTCCAAATGGCGCATCACCTCGACCTTGAAGGGCACGGTGACGGACACGCCGACAAAACCGAGGCTGCGCAGGCCGGTGATGGCCCCGGCCAGCGAGGTCGGTCGCATGGCCACATAGACATTGTTCAGACCCATGGCGGCAAAACAGGCGTTGTGCATGGCCGGGCTGAGCGAATGGGCCACCGGATCGCCAATGATGCCGAACAGGCGGGTGCTGCCGTTGATCATGGACGCTGCTCGAAAAGGGTGATCAGGGCGCGCAGGTGACGCACGGACAACTGCCCGGGGGCGGTGGCCTGGTGTTCGTCGAGACTGGCGTAGGTCATCGCGCCGCCCAGGTAGAGGCTGGCCAGCCGGGTGATACGGCCGGGTTCGCCCATGGCGAAGGCGCTCAGGGGAAAATGGAGTGTCTTCGCCTCCCCTTGCACGGCGAGCACGCGCAGCGCCTCGTCCGCATTGGTGGCGGTGGTGACGATCTTGCCCAGATCCGCCCCGCTTGCCCTCATCTGGTGGAGGGTTGCCAGGAGTGTTGCGGCCGGCGGCGTACCGGCAAAATCGTGGCTGGAGACAATCACCCGGGCTCCACGGTCACGGGCCGCCCCGATCAGCCGGGAGCGCAGGGCCGCATTCGTGCGCAGTTCGATATCCACGTAGCGGGCGCCTGCCTGGACGGCCGCGCAGAGCTGATCGACACGTTCCGCCTCGCTGCCGGCGAACAGACCGCCTTCCCAGCGCGGCCGGTTGGTAACCAGCAGAGGGCGGTCGAGGGCGGCAACGCAGGGCTCGATCTGCGGGACGAGCATGGCGTCGAGGCGGATCTCCACCACATCGGCCAGGCTCAGCACCGGCCGGACACTGGCGATGACCGCGGCCGCGTCCACGGCGGCCACCGACACGCAGACCAGTCCCCGGTCCACGGTGTTCACCGCTCCAGCCTGAGGGTGCCGATGACGGCCCGCACCGAGGTCTCCCCCTGCTCGCGCAGCCAGGCTGCAAGGCCGTCCAGGATATCCATGGAGGCCGCCGGGTTGTAGAAATTGGCCGTGCCGACCTGCACCGCGCTGGCTCCGGCCAGCAGGAATTCGATGGCATCCTCGGCCGTGCCGATGCCGCCGATGCCGATCACCGGGATACGAACGGCCGAGGCCACCTGCCAGACCATGCGCAGGGCCACCGGCTTGACCGCCGGTCCCGACAGGCCCCCGATCACGTTGGCCAATCGCGGTCGGCGGGTGCGGACATCGATGGCCATGCCGATGAGGGTGTTGATCAGGCTGATGGCATCAGCGCCATTGTCGGCCACGGCCCGGGCCATGGCCACGATGTCGGTGACGTTGGGCGACAGCTTGACGATGAGCGGCAGGTCGGAGGCGGCACGGACCGCGCGGGTCACGGCCGCAGCCATGTCCGGAACCGTGCCGAAGGCGACTCCGCCCTTCTTGACGTTGGGGCAGGAGATGTTCACCTCGAGTCCGCTGATCCCCGGCACAGCGGAGAGCGCGCCGGCAAGCTCGGCGTACTCTTCCACCGAATCGCCCAGGATGTTGACGATGACTGGCGAGCGCAGGGTGCGCAGCCAGGGCATCTTGTCGCTGACAAACCGCTTCAGGCCGACATTTTCCAGGCCGATGGCGTTGAGCATGCCGCAGGCGGTTTCAACAATGCGCGGCGGCGGGTTGCCGGGCCGGGGGGCAAGGGAGATGCCCTTGACGACAATGGCGCCGAGTCGGCGCAGATCGACCAGGGCGGAGAATTCGGCGCCGTAGCCGAAGGTCCCGGAGGCGGTCATCACCGGGTTGGCGAGGGAGAGCGGACCGAGATCGACCCGCAGGTCCGGGGCAGTTGGGATCACCGGGTCCATGCAACCTCCTCGGCGGCCATCACCGGGCCATGCTTGCACACGTGCCGGTAGGCGCCATCGGCGCCGTGCACGGTGCAGCCGAGACAAGCGCCGAGGCCGCAGGCCATATGGGTCTCCAGGGAGACCTGGCAGGGGGTGTTGCTCCCTCGACAGAGTGCGGCCACGGCCGCCATCATGGCGAAGGGGCCGCAGGTCGCCACCCGCTCCGCCTGGTCGAGTCGGCCGGGCAGCAGGTCAGCCACCGGACCGTGGTGGCCGAGACTGCCGTCGTCGGTGGCGGCGCGTACCTCGCAGCCGAGGGCGGCAAAGCCGTCGAGCAGCGGCAGGAGTTCGCTCGCCGAGCGGGCGCCCAGGAGTACGGTGGGTGCTTGCTCGGCGGCCTGTTCCCGCAGGCGGCTGGCCAGAAACAGCAGGGGGGCGATGCCCATGCCGCCGCCCACCAGGCAGACGCGGCCAGGGGTCAGGCTGAACCCACGGCCGAGCGGACCGACCAGGCTGAGCCTATCGCCGGTACGGGCCCGGGCGAGCAGTGTCGTGCCACGGCCGGTCACCTTGAAAAGGAGTTGCACCTGGCCGTCGGCTCCCACCTGGTGGATCGAAAAGGGGCGACGCAGCAGGGGGTCGAGGCCGGTAGCGCAGGAGACCATGACAAACTGTCCGGGCCTGGCACCGGCGGCGATGCGGGGGGCGTTCAGGGTGAGGCGAAAAATCCCCTCAACCAACTGATCGTTGGAGCGGACGACTGATTTTTCCTGGAACTCGACCATGGAAGACGATACAAGAAAGAAAAGAGGCTTGGCCTCATGACAATTCCTTCAACAATTCATGCCAAATGGAACCACTGCTGATCGGTTTTGCCGCTGTTTTCGGAGCCGTTGTCGGCTCTTTTCTGAATGTGGTCATCCTTCGCCTGCCCAGCGAAGGCGAGTCGATCATGTTCCCGGCTTCGCATTGCCCGGGCTGCCAGCGGCCGCTGCATTGGTACGAGAATATCCCGGTGTTCAGCTACCTCGCCCTGCGCGGTCGCTGCCGGTCCTGCCAGATGCGCATCTCGCCGCAGTACCCGCTGGTGGAAGTGGCCATGGCCGCCCTGTCGGCGGCCCTGGTCGCGCGCCTTGGCCTCAGCTTGGCCGCCGGGTACTACTTCGTGTTTGTCGCTGCGCTGCTGGTTATCATATTTATCGATATCCATCATCAAATAATCCCCGACGTGATCAGCCTGCCGGGCATCGTGCTCGGTTTTGCCGGGTCTTTCGGCAATGACTTGGTCAGCTGGCAGCAGTCCGGTCTGGGCATTCTCCTGGGCGGTGGCCTGCTGTACGCCGTGGCCTTCGGCTACTACGCCCTGACCCGGCGGGAAGGCATGGGTGGTGGCGACATCAAGCTGCTCGCCATGATCGGCGCTTTCCTCGGCTGGCAGAGCCTGCCCTACGTTGTTCTCTTCAGTTCCCTGACCGGCAGTCTGGTCGGCATCGCGGCAATGATCCGGCAGGGCCGGGGCGGCCAGACCCGGATTCCCTTCGGCCCCTTCCTGGCCGTGGGTGCCATCTCCTATCTGTTCCTGCAGGACCAGATCCTCGCCCTCTGGCACGCCTACCTGGTCCGGGCCGGTCTCTGAGACCGAGACCGGCAGCGCAAAAAAAAAGCCCCCGCATGCGGGGGCTTTGGGCCGGGCCTGAGTGGCTCAGGCTTCGATTTCGTGTTCCACGTCGATGGCTATCTTGTAGAGGATGGTCAGGATGAAGAAGCCGGTCGCCCAGACACCCACCGTGATGAACAACTCGTTGATGGTCGGGTAGTACTCGACGATCTCATGGGTCGGCGTGGGCACAAAGCCGCCGAGCACGAAGCCGATGCCTTTGTCCAGCCAGAAGGCCAGGAAGATCGAGGCCGCGCCGATGCCGAGCCAGAGATCGTTGCCTTTTCTGGTGTACGGGTGGCTGAGGAGGGCGATGCCAACGAAGAAGAGTACCACAAACCCCCACATGAAGGGCACCAGGTTGTTGTATACGTGACCATGGTGCTCCAGGCCGAAGAACAGGTATTGCAGGGTGTGCTTGTGGCCAGGAATCTGGGAGTAGAAGCCGACAAAGAACTCCAGGCAGACAAAGAACATGTTGGCGATGGCCGCATAGATGATGATGGTCACCATCTTGTTGATGGCGTCCTTGCCCGCATCGAAGTTGGCAACCCGCTTGAGGATGAGCGCCATGACCACGATCAGTGCCGGACCGGCGGCGAAGGCCGAGGCGAGGAAGCGCGGAGCGACGATGGCGGAGAGCCAGAAGTGCCGACCGGGCAGGCCGCAGTACAGCATGGCGGTGACGGTGTGGATCGAGAAGGCGAACGGAATGGACAGGTAGACGAAGAAATAGATCCACTTCGGCGGATGGACCTGTTTCCGCTCGGCGGTGAGGATCACCCAGCCGCACAGCACGTTGAGCAGCAGGTAGCCCCAGAGCACGCACATATCCCAGAACAGCATGGAATTGGGCGTGGGGTGGAAGAGCACGTTGAGGCCGCGCAGCGGCTGGCCGAGGTCGGCCATGATGAACATCATGCACATCAGCAGCGAGGCGATGGCGAGGAATTCACCCAGGATCGTGATTCGCCCGAACGCCTTGTAATTGTGAATATAATAGGGCAGCACGAGCATCACCCCTCCCGCCGCCACGCCGACCAGGAAGGTGAACTGGGAGATGTAGAGCCCCCAGGAGACATCCCGACTCATGCCGGTGAGCGCCAGACCGGTGAAGTATTGCCGCAGGTAGCAGACCACCGCGATGGCGATAAAAAAGCCGAGAAAGGCAAGCCACATCCAGTAGTAGTTGTTTCCTTTTAACGCTTTTTCAAACATGGCGGCCTCACACAATATAAAAGACGGAAGGGAGGGTGCCGAGAGAAGGATTACGCTGCAGGGTATGGTTCTCCTTCAGTATTGTCCTGATCTCGGAATGCGGGTCGTTGAGATTGCCAAAAACCATGGCCTTGCTGTCGCCGCAGGCCTCGACGCAGGCCGGCTGCAGGCCGATACCCACGCGCTCGGCGCAGAAGTTGCACTTTTCCACGACGCCCCGGGTCCTTCTCGGGAAGTCCCTGTTGAGGTTCTTGACGTAGTCCTCGGGGTTGCGCCAGTTGAAACTGCGGCTGCCGTAGGGGCAGGCGGCCATGCAGAACCTGCAGCCGATGCAGCGGTGGTAATCCATGATGACGATCCCTTCCTTGTTGCGGAAGGTCGCCTTGGTCGGGCAGGCGCGCACACAGGGCGGGTTGTCGCAGTGGTTGCAGAAGATCGGCAACTCGTGACCGACATTCGCCTCGTCCCGGTACAGGTTGGGACTTTCCGGGAAGGCGTTCTCGAAATGGGTCATCCAGATCCACTTGATCTCGTCCTTCTTGTCCGGGAACTCGGGGACATTGTGGACCGAGTGACAGGCGGCGACCACCTTCTCGCCGAGGCTTGCATCCTCACGGAACTTCCGGACATCGACCACCATGCCGTAGCGGACGCCGCTGGCGGCGGACTGGGCGCCGTGACCGCCTGCAGCCTCGGCGTGGCCGGCGTCTGTGCCGGCGGCTACGCTGGCGTGGGCGATGTTCGACGCATTGACCAGACGGTCGATGACCGCTGTTCCTCCCAGGCCGGCAAGAGTGGAAATTCCTGCTACCTTGAGGAAATCTCTTCTTTTAGTGTCCATCTCGTTATCTCCTCTTTGGCCGTTCACTCTGCAGGAGCTATGTGGCAGTCCCAGCAATATGGTTTTACCGATGCGTACGTATGGCAGGAGTCACAGAACTGCTTCTTGCTCGTGTGACACTTCATGCAGGTGAGCATCAGGCTTTTCTGGTATTCCTTCCCCTCGATGGTGAAGGTCGCCCGGTCGCCGTCGCGCAGCACCTGGTCGCGCCAGACGTTGAGCAGTTTCATGTGCTCGGCGCGAATTTCGGCGGCGGGCAGGACGCAGGTCTTGGCGTCCTTGGGCAGGACCAGTTTCGGTACGGACGCGGCCCGGCCGCGGTTGTACCAGACGGGTATGGTGACGAGCAGGACGAAAATGACCAGTCCCGTGATGATTTTACCACTGTCGTACATCGTAGTTCCTCCGTTCCGGCCGGTCTGTTAAACAAGGGTCCTGAGCCCTTCGGTCAGGTCCTGTCGTTGCTCACCTTCGATCACCAGGGCGTTGCCGACCAGTTCGCTCAATCCGGCCACCTGCACCTCCGGCACCCAGTAGTTCATCAGGGTGGTCAGCGTCGCCCGGTCGATGGCGCAGACACAGCCGAGCGTGTTCACCCCGTGCTTGTCGTGGACGTATTTGACGGCGTTGGCCCGCGGCAACCCGGAGCGCATGCGCAGTTCCATGATCTCGTCGGTGTTCAGGGCCGTGCCCGAACCGCAGCAGAAGGTCTGCTCGCGGATGGTGTTTTCCGGCATTTCCACCCACTTTTCAACCACGTGGTCGAGGATGTAGCGCGGCTCCTCAAGCAGGCCCATGGCCCGGGCCGGGTTGCAGGAGTCGTGGAAGGTGGGCAGGACGTGGGCGTTGCGGCTCTTGTCGAGGGTGATCTTGTTGTTCCGGATCAGGTCGGCGGTGAACTCGGAGATGTGCACCATCTTGGTGGAGCGGGCGTTGTCGAACACCGTGCCGGTGATCGGCGACCGAGGTACCTCGAGGAAATCCGCCGGGCCGTTCATGGTGTCCATGTACTGATGGAGCACGCGCCACATGTGGCCGCACTCGCCGCCAAGAATCCAGCGCACGCCGAGCCGCTTGGCCTCGGCGTACATCTTGCCGTTGAGCTTCTTCATCATCTCGTTGGAGGTGAACAGGCCGAAGTTACCACCCTCGGAGGCATAGGTCGACCAGGTGTAGTCCAGGCCGATGGCCTCGAACAGCAGCAGGTAGCCCATGCAGGTGAAGATGCCCGGCTCGGCGAACACGTCGGCCGACGGGGTGATGAACAGCACCTCGGCGCCCTTGCGGTTGAAGGTCGGGTTGACCCGGACCCCGGTGAGGTTCTCGATGTCGTCGCAGAGGAACTCGACGTTGCCCTTGAAGGCCTGCGGGGTGAGGCCCATGTGGTTGCCGGTGCGGTTCGAGTTGGACACCGGCTCCATGCACCAGTTGATGCCGATGCCGACCAGGTGCAGCAGCTCGCGCAGCATCATGGTGATCTCGGCGGTGTCGATGCCGTAGGGGCAGAACACCGAGCAGCGCCGGCACTCGGTGCACTGGTAGGCGTACATGAACCACTCCTTCAGCACGCCCACGGTCATTTCCCGGCCGCCGGCCAGCTTGCCGAGGATCTTGCCGGCCAGGGTAAAGTCCTGGCGGTACACGGAGCGGAGCAGCTCCGCCCGCAGGACCGGCATGTTTTTCGGATCGCCGGTGCCGAGGAAGAAGTGGCACTTGTCGGCGCAGGCCCCGCAACGCACGCAGCAGTCCATGAAAATTTTCAGCGAGCGGAACCGGTCCAGCCGATCGGCCAGCCCCTGGAGGATGATTTCCTTCCAGTTCTCGGGCAATTTCCAATCGTCATCCTCTGGATTCCACTCGCGGGCGTTGGGGAAACTGACGCCCTTCTGGCTGTCCAGATACCGCTGCACTTCCGGTTTGGTCACGTAGGCGTAGTTCCCCGGCTTGAAGACAACAGGCACATCCATCCAGTCCCTGGTCGGGATGGACCCGGTCATCAGCGAAGGTCCCTCGACCACGCTCCGCGCTAACTTGTCTACCTTTACCACTGCCATTGCTGTATCCTTATACTCTTGAGTTATCCTGCGTTATTCAGCAGCCTTGGGCGGCAACTCTTTCTCCACCGGAATGCCCTGCTCCACCATGTCCTCGCGGAACTCGTCCTCGTAGCTCGCATAGGAGTGCGGCTTGATGT
This sequence comes from Desulfobulbus sp., assembly GCA_017998195.1. Classification (GTDB taxonomy): domain Bacteria; phylum Desulfobacterota; class Desulfobulbia; order Desulfobulbales; family Desulfobulbaceae; genus Desulfobulbus. The sequence continues at coordinate 11,371 of JAGODN010000032.1, forward strand.
CCGGGTTCCAGGGGTTGATGTGGCGGCGCATGCGCGAATCGTTGGCCAGGTTCCTGGTCGGGCTGAGGAACACGCCGCCCATGTGCATGAGCTTGCTGAACGGGAAGTAGGCCAGCAGGGTGCAGACCAGGAACAGGTGCACGTAGAAGAGCGGGCTGATCTTGGTGACGATGGTGGGATGGAAGGTCACCAGGCCGACGGCCAACTGCTTGATGGCGTTGATGTCCACGTCGGCGCGCAGGAAGAAGCGCATGAGGATGCCGGTGGCGACGATGGCGAAGATGAGGAACAGCGGGAAGTAGTCATTGGCCAGCGACAGGTAGCGCACCTGGCGGTTGGTCAGGCGCCGGGCGAACAGGAACAGCAGGGCGAGGACAATGGTCACGTCGGTCATGTACATCACCGGCGCGCCGATCTGCAGGAGTGAGTCGCCCGTCTCCAGGAAGGACACCGCCCAGGGCACCGGGTCGAGGAACAGGCGCATGTGGCGGACCACCACCACCAGGAAGCTGTAGTGGAAGAGGATGCCGACCAGCCAGAGCCACTTGCTCGACTCGTATGTCAGCTTGGGGCCGTCATAGACCGTGGCCTTGGTGTTCCGCCAGAGGGAGCGGAACAGGAAGATCTCGAGGAACATGCGGGCCACGACCTGGGAGGTGTTGACCGGGGCCTCCAGTTTGTCCTGC
>JAGODN010000321.1 GCA_017998195.1 Desulfobulbus sp.
CACGCCGGTAAACACCGCGGCCACGTCGGCCCGCTGGCCGTCATCGAGAAATTTCGACCCGACAAACGGCGGATTGCCCAGAATATAGCTGAGCCGTTCGGCCGGCACGACCTCGTTCCAGTCGAGCTGCAGGGCGTTGGCGCAGACGATGTTGGCGCTGGTGCGCAGCGGGATGCGGGCGAAGTAGAGGCCGAACTCCTCGGAAACGAGCAGGTTCATCTGGTGGTCCATGAGCCACAGGGCCACCTGGGCGATCTGGGCCGGGAACTCACCGATCTCGATGCCGTAGAACTGGTCCACGTCCACCTGGATGAGCGACTGTACCGAGAGCAGCTGCTGGCGCGGGTCGCGCGAGGCGCGCAGCACCTCCAGCTCCAGCAGGCGCAGCTCGCGGTAGGCGATGACCAGGAAGTTGCCGCAGCCGCAGGCCGGGTCGAGGAAGGTGAGCTGGCGCAGCCGCTTGTGGAAGTCGAACAGCCGGTTGCGGTTGTGTTTGATCCGTTCGAACTCGCGGCGCAGGTCGTCGAGAAAGAGCGGGCCGATGAGTTTCTGGATGTTCGCTTCGCTGGTGTAGTGGGCGCCCAGGTTGCGCCGGGCCTGTTTGTCCATGATCGACTGGAACAGCGAGCCGAAGATGGCCGGCGAGATGCGGCTCCAGTCGAGGCCGCAGCAGTCGAGCAGGGCCTGGCGCATGGCCCGGTCAAAGCCGGCGGGCGGCAGCAGCTCGGCAAACAGGCGGCCGTTGATGCAGGGAAAGGCGGCCAGCTGCTCGTCCAGGTTGGTCAGCCGCCGCTCCACCGGGGTGTTGAGCACGTGGAACAGGGTGGCGAGGTGATGGGCCAGGTCAATGCCGTCCTCGCTGGTGCGTGTTTCGATGTAGTCCTGGAACTGCTGGCGCTCGAAGATGCCGGTGTCCTCGGCGAACAGGCAGAAGAGAATGCGCACCAGGTAGAGTTCCAGCGGATGGCCAATGTAGCCCACCGCCTGCATCTGGTCGTGCAGCCGGCCCATGCGCTCGGCGGCACGGATATTGACCGGGTTTTCCGCCTGCACGCGGTGGGTCTGGTAGCCGGCGATGAAGCCGAACAGGCCGACGTTCCGGTGCAGGTCGGCCAGGGCGAACTCGTGCTCGGTGTTGTCCTCCAGGTCGTGGAGGCGGAGGCGGGCAAAGTCGGAGACGAGCACGTAGCGGGGCAGGTCGCGCTCGACGATGCCGGGAAAATAGTCGAGGGCCTGGGTGTAGGCGCGGTCGAGACTGTGGCCGCGCGACTTGTGCTCAACGAGCAGCACCCCCTTCCAGAACAGGTCGATGAAGCCGCGACGGTCGCCGAGCTTGTGCACCGGCTCCTCGAAGCTGGCGATGCGCCGGCGGGTAATGCCGAAGATCTGGAAAAAGCCGTCCCAGAAGGATTTGGCCTCGGCGCTCTCGGCCGAGACCTCGGCCCATTCCTGGCTGAAGGCCAGGGCGCGACTGCGGATTTCGTTCCAACTGAGCGGCATGGCAGGCGGCGGGGATGGAGGTTGACGGCGACAGCAGGCGGAAAGACGAACCGGGCAGGACTGTAGACAAGATGCGGCGGTTTTCCAATACCTTTTGCCGGGGCGGAAGACAACCGCACCGGTTGCGGGTGCGCTGCCAACGGATCCGGTGTATCCTCGGCGGGCCGCCGAGGGAATCGGCGCCATCCTGTTCCGCCCCTGCCTGCCGAGACGCCATGCAGCTCCGCCACCTCCTCCACCGCCACTTTCCCGACCTGGACCCGGCCCGCCTGCCCGGCGGCTTCGACCGGGTGGGCGACATCGCCGTGGTCAGCCTCACGCCCGAGCTGGCGGCACAGGAACGGGCGATCGGCGCGCTCATCCTGGCGGCGCACCCGCAGCTGCGGGTGGTGGCCCGGCGGGCGGGCGACCACGAGGGCGCTTTTCGCACCCGGCCGCTGGCGGTGATCGCCGGCGAGGAGCGGCTGACCACGGTGCACCGAGAAAACGGGGTCAGCCTGCACCTGGATCTCGGCCGGGTGTATTTCTCGGTGCGCATGGCGCACGAACGGGCGCGCATCGCCGCCCTGGTCCGACCCGAGGAGCGGGTGGCGGTGCTCTGCTCGGGCGCCGGGCCCTTTCCGCTCATCATTGCCCGCCACAGCCGGCCCCAGCTGGTGGTGGGCATCGAGTTGAACCCGGCGGCGCACCGGTTGGCGCTCACCAGCCTGCGCGCCAACCGGCGGCTCGGCGCGGTGCGCTTTGTCCAGGGCGACGCGGCCGAGGCGGTGGCGCAATTTCCCGGGCTGTTCGACCGGGTGCTGGTGGTGCTGCCCCGCACCGGCGAGACCCTCTTGCCCGCAGCCCTGGACGCGCTCAGGCCGGGCGGCACGCTCCACTTCTACGCCATGCGGCGCCGAGATGAGGCGGACGCGGCCCCGGCCGCGGTCGAACGGGCCTGCGCGCTGCGCGGCCGGCGGCCTGGCCCGGTGACCACGGTGGTCTGCGGCCACTGCGGCCCGGGCGAGCACCGCGTCTGCCTGGACTGCCCCATCGATACCACAGGGTGAGACCGCCCGGCCCGCCCCGCGACGATTGCCAATCAGGGCCGCCTGTGCTATCCTGCGGCCTCCGCCGGCCCCGGCCGGCAACCCCGATTCCTTTTCTAGTGCGGAGACACCTCCATGGACACAGCCGGTTACGTGAAGAAGCAGACCCTCTACCTGGCCATGGTCGCGGACCTGATCATCGGCTTTCTCGGCGGCGTGGTCTACTCGGTCTACCGGGCGCCGGTGGCCGACCCCCATGACCACGACACCGCCAACCGGCAGGAGACGGCCGCAGCCATCGCCTCGCTGGAGCAGGCGACCCGCGACAACCCGAAAGAGGTGCAGGCCTGGGTGCAGCTCGGCCACGCCTACTTCGACACCGGCCAGGCCAAACAGGCCATCGCCGCCTACACCACCGCGCTCGGCCTCAAGCCGGACGACGTCAACGTGATGACCGACCTGGGCGTCATGTACCACGAGGACAAGCAGCACCGGAAGGCGCTCGAGCTGTTCGACCAGGTGCTCAAGCTCGACCCTGCCCATGAACAGGCCCGCTTCAACAAGGGCGTGGTCCTGCTCACCGGCCTGAACGACCGGCCCGGGGCCCTGGCCGAGTGGAAGGAACTCGTCCGCCGACACCCCATGGCCGCGGCGCCCTCGGGCCGCATGGTCGGCGACCTGATCGACGAACTGGAGAAGACGCCGGCAGCCAAACCCTGAGCAGCGGCCGTTGCAAGAGACGGTCCCGCAGTCATCAATTCGGCTGATTGAAGGCATCACTGCAATGGTCCGTCCCCGCCGGGCTTGCCGCTTGACAGTGTTCCGTCTCACCCTTATCATCTGCGCCCAT
>JAGODN010000320.1 GCA_017998195.1 Desulfobulbus sp.
CTGCTGGACTGCCGGGTGCGGCTCACCCTGTTTGTCAAGGTGAGCCGGAACTGGACCGGCAAGAAAAGCGTGCTGCGCGACCTGGGCCTGGCCTGAGCCGGGGCCTGCCCGCGTCGCGGCGGGTCACTGCTTGCCGGCGGGCACGGGCGGCGGCGGGGGCGTCTTCTCGGGGGGCGTGCCGTTGTCCCGGGTCTCGTCCTTTTTCGCCTCGCGGGCGGGCTGCTTGCCCGAGGCGAGGTTGAGGCTCTTGAGGACGATCAGCGCGGTGCGCAGCTGGTTGTCCTTTTCCAACCGCTGGTCGGCCTGATCGGGCTCGGCCGGCGTCGCTGCCGGCGCCTCCGTGCCGGTGCCTTTTTCCGGCTCGGTCCCGGTCGTGTCCTTGTCCGTCTCGGTGTCCGCCTCGTTTCCCTTGTCCGCTGCCGCCTTGGTTTCCGGCTCGTTGCCCGGCGCCGGTCCGGTCTCGGCCTCGTTGGGCAGGTGGCGGGGCAGATCCTTCTCGCGGATGGCCCCGGCCTCGGCGGCCAGATCCTTGCCGTCGGCCGCGGTCAGCGGCACCACCATGTCCGGCTTGATGCCGGTGGCCTGGATCGAATCGCCGCTCGGGGTGTAGTACTTGGCCGTGGTCAGGCGGATGCCGGCGCCGTCGGGCAGGGGCAGGATGGTCTGCACCGAGCCCTTGCCGAAGGTGGTGGTGCCGAGGACGATGGCCCGCTTGTGGTCCTGCAGGGCGCCGGCGACGATCTCCGAGCCGCTCGCCGAGCCGCCGTTCACCAGCACCACCATGGGGTAGGTGCCGGGCGCGCCGTCCGGGTGGGCCTCGAACAGCATCTGCTCCTGGTTGTCCCGGCCCCGGGTGGAAACGATCACCCCCTTGTCGAGGAAAATGTCGGCCACCTTGACCGCCTGGTCGAGCAGGCCGCCCGGGTTGTTGCGCAGGTCGAGCACCAGCCCCTGCAGCGGCCGCTTGGCGCGCAGTTCCTTGAGCGCCTCGCGCACGTCGCGGGTGGTGCTCGCCTGGAAGTTACTGACGCGGATGGAGGCGTAGCCCGGTTCGAGTTCCAGGGACTTGACCGAATGCAGCGGGATGGCCTCGCGCACCAGGGTGAAGTCGCGGGCGTCCGGCCAGCCCTGGCGCTGGACGCTGATGGTCACCTTGGTGCCCGGTTCGCCGCGCAGCTTCTTGACCGCCTCCATGAGGGTCATGGACTTGGTCATCTCCCCGTCGATGCGCAGGATCTGGTCGCCGGAGAGGATGCCCTGGCGGTCCGCCGGGGTGTCCTCGATGGGCGCCACCGCGGTGAGCACGCCGTCGCGGATGGTGATCTCGATACCGATGCCGGTGAAGCTGCCCGAGGTCTCCTCCTCCAACTCCTTGAAATCCTCCGGGGTCATGTAGGCGGAGTGCGGGTCGAGCGAGCCGAGCATGCCGGTGATGGCGCCGCTTATGGCCTTGGTGCTGTCCACCTCGTCCACGTAGTACTGCTGGATGAGGGTGAGGACGTTGGCAAAGGTTTCCAGCTCCCGGTAGGTGTCGCGCTCCTGTTTGCTCTCCTCGGCGCGGGCGGGGGCGAGGAGGCAGGAGCAGAGGAGGATGAGCAGGAGGGCGGTCCGTTTCATGGGGCGGTCGGGTGTGGCGGCGGCAAGGGGTGGATCGGGTACCCGGAACCTGGCGGACGCCGTGCGTGGCCCGGCCGGGATGGAGGCTGTCAAAATACCGGGAAGATGCTGCCGAGGCAACGGTTATCGGCGGTGCGAGGGGAATCAGCGGGATGGGCGCCGACGGGACGGTTCAGCGGCGGGCCACGGCGCCGGTCCGGAACCACAGGAGCGGGTCCTCGGCCACCGTGCCGCGGCGGATCTCGAAGTAGAGGCCGTCGCCGAACAGGGTGGCCACCTCGCCGGTGGTGCCGAGCACCTGCCCCTGGCTGACCCGGTCGCCCTCGCGCACGGCGAGATCGTCGAAGCGGGCGGAAACGGAGCAGTACTGCAGGTCGTGGTCGATGATCACCAGTTTGCCGTAGCCGCGCATGTAGCCGGCGAAGATGACCTCGCCGCCGTACACGGCGCGCACCTGGGTGCGGCCGTCGACGGCGATGGTGATGCCGTTCTGGAAGGTGGCGTCGTCGGCCGCGTAGGCCGGGTCCTGGAAGCGGCGCACCAGCCGGCCGACCACCGGCGGCGGCAGGGCGCCGCGGTTGCCCGCGAACCCGCGGGCCTGCTGGGCCTTGGCCTGCTTGCGGCCGGCCAAGGTCTTGTGCAGTTCGCCCTCGGCCTTGCGCATCTCGCGCAGGGCCTGCTCGTACAACCCCTTCCGGGTGCGCACCTGTTCGAGCAACTCATTTTTTTCGGCCACGGTCGCAGCCAGTTCCCGGTGCTCGCGGTCGGCCTCCTCGAGGAATTTCTCGTGCACCGCCTTTTCCAGTTCCCGGGCCTGGCGGGCCCGTTCGATGGTGGTGACGCTCTCCCGGTAGGCGGCGAACACCTCCTGGTCGTAGGTGACCAGCGAGCGGAAGCTGTCGTTGACCAGCAGCAGCTCCGGCAGGGAGCGGCTGGAAAAGGCCACGTTGAGCACGCCGTGCGGCCCCATCAGGTAGAAGGCCCGCAGCCGCTTCATCAGGTGGTCCTGCAGGGTCTTGTTCTTGGCGCGGATGGTGGCGAGTTCCGCCTCCTTGGCGGCGAGCACCTCGTCCTGGGCCTGGATGCGCGCCTGGATGTCCCGGATGGCGCTCTGCTGACGGCTGATGTCGCCATCGAGCCGGGCCAGCTGGTCGAGCAGCGACCGCTCCTCGTCGCCGCTTTGGTCGAGCAGATCCTCGTGACTGCGGATCTCCTCCTGCAGCCGGCCGATGGTGAGCGTGCTCGCGCCCTGGCCGGCCGCGGCGGCCTGGCCGGACCACACCGCCAGCAGGCAGGCGAGGAGGAGGGTGGCGGCGCGGACCATGGGGGTCAGATCTGGTTGATGCGGCGGGTGGTGGAAAAGCTGCCCAGGGCGCAGAGCAGGGTGGCCGCGGCCATCATGGCCAGGAGGATCGGCCAGGGAAAGAAGGTGAAGGGCACGCCGGTGAGGGCCGCCGGGCCGGCGAACTGCAGGCGGATCCAGCTGAACAGCACGCCCAGCGCCGCCAGGCCGAGCCCGGCGCCGAAGAGTCCCTGCAGGGCGCCCTCGACCAGGAAGGGCATGCGGATGTAGCTGCTGGTGGCGCCGACCAGGCGGAGCAGCTCCAGCTCCTTCCGGCGGGCGAACAGGGTCAGGCGGATGGTGTGCGCGACCATGAAGGTGGTGGTCATGATGAGCAGGAAGCCGGAACGGAGAATGACGATGCGCATCAGCTGGATGAACGTGTAGAACCGCTCGATCCACTCCTTGCCGTACTGGAC
>JAGODN010000322.1 GCA_017998195.1 Desulfobulbus sp.
CCCACCTCATTGCTGCAGAGCCGGCCGTGGAGGAACTGCAGGCCGAGCCGGTTCTGCCGGCGGCTGGCCACCTCGCTGTCCAGGTAGTGGAGGAGCACGCGGTTGTGGATCTCGTCCACCCGCAGGGTCGCGAACAGCAGCCCGCTGGCGCGGCCGTCCGCGCCGGCCACCACCAGGCGCGGTTCGATGGTGTCGAGATCGTCCACGCCGATCTCCCGTTCCGGCGGCAAGGCCGCGGTTCCACTGCGCTGCCGGTCTCCGGGTTCCGGCCGCTGCTGCCCGCGCAGCAGGTCGTTGAAGGAACGGCCGTGGGCCAACGGCGCGCCCTGTTCGTCGACGAGCAGAAAGCGCATGCGCAGGTGCGGCGGCAGGCTGTCGGCCTGCCAGTCCTCGCGGCGCACGCTCACCTGGAAGGCGCGCAGGATCGCCCGCTCCAGTTCCTGGTAGAGCGAGCCCTGGCCGAGCACCAGGCTGTCCATGATCCGGTCGACCGCGTCGGGCAGGGGCACCAGCCGCCGGCGCACCTGCTTGGGCAGCCGGCGCAGCAGCAGGAGCAGTTTCTCGGGCAGCAGTCCGGGCACCAGCCACTCGAACACCCGCGGGTTGACGTGGGCCAGCAGATGGCGGGGAATGCGCACCGTGACCCCGTCCGCCTCGTCGCCGGGCGAGAACAGGTAGTCCAGGGCCAGCTCCACCTCGCCGCTGCGCACGCTCGCCGGGAAGCGGTACAGCTCTTCGCTGTCCGGCCTGACCCGGCAGATGTCCTCCTCCCGCATGCGCAGGAAGTCGTCGCGCTTGCGGGCGCGGAGCTGGCGGTTCAGGGTGTGGCGGTCATAGACCAACTCCAGCCGCTCGTCGTAGAATTGAAAGAGCACCTCGTCGTCGACCACGATGTCGCGGCGGCGGACCCGTTCCTCCATCTCCTGGAACCGGTCCACCAGGGCCGCGTTGTGGTCGAGAAAGGGGTAGCGGCCGCCCAGCCGGCGGTTGACCAGGGCCTCGCGGATGAAGATCTCCCGCGCCTCGCGGGCGGTTTTCTCGTTGATGCGACCGTATTCCACCCGGCGGCCGGCCACGATGGTCAGCCCGAACAGGCTCACCCGCTCGGTGGCCAGCACCCGGCCGCTGCGCTGCTCCCAGTGCGGGTCGGACCAGCTGCGCTTGCACAGCTCGCCGCCCAGCCGCTCCAGCCAGTCCGGCTCGATGGCGGCCACGGTGCGGGCGAACAGCTGGGTGGTCTCGACGAATTCGCTCGCCACCGCCCACTGCGGCCCGCGGCCGTACAGGCCCGAGCCGGGGAACAGCACCACCTCCCGGCCGCCGGCGGCCAGGTAGGTGTTTTTCTCCTTTTTCTGGCAGATGTTGCGCAGAAAGCCGCTCGCCAGCGCACTGTGGATGGCGTCGTAGCCGGCCGGCTCGCCGTCGGCGCTCCGCCGCCGGTGCCCGCGCAGCAGCCGGCTGATCTGCTCGTGCACGTCCAGCCATTCGCGCATGCGCTGCCAGGAGAGGAAGTTGGCCTTGCAGTAGCGCGACAGCTGCGAGCGCGAGACCGTCTCGCCGCCGGTTGTGAACAAGCCGTTCCAGATGTTGATGAGGGTGAGGAAATCGGATTTGCGGTCCAGGAACTGGCGGTGCACTTCGTCCGCCTTGTGCTCCTTGTCCGGCGGCCGCACCCGCGGATCCTGGATGGCCAGGGCCGCGGCGAGCACAATGATCTCCCGGGTCGCGCCCAGTCCCATGCCCTCGATGATGATGCGCGAAAGCCGCGGGTCCAGCGGCAGCCGGGCCATGAGCCGGCCGTTGGCGGTGAGCCGCTGGTTGGCGGTGAGCGCCCCCAGTTCGCGCAGGCTGCGGTAGCCGTCGCGGATGGCCGCGGCCGGCGGCGGGTCGATGAACGGGAAGCGGGCCGGGTCGCCCAGGCGCAGGCTGATCATCTGCAGGATGACCTCGGCCAGGTTGGCGCGCTGGATCTCGGGCACGGTGAAGGGTTCGCGCGACTGGAAATCCTCCTCCGTGTACAGGCGCACGCAGATGCCCGGGCCGGTGCGGCCGCAGCGGCCGCGGCGCTGCTCGCAGCTGGCCTGCGAGACGCGGCTGACCCGCAGGCTGGTGGTGCCGGTGCGCGGGTTGTAGCGGGCGATGCGCGCCAGCCCGGTGTCGACCACGGCGCGGATGCCCGGCACGGTGATCGAGGTCTCGGCCACGTTGGTGGCGACGATGATCTTGCGCCGGTGCGAGGGCCGGAAGATTTTGCGCTGGTCCGCCGCGGGCAGCCGGCCGAACAGCGGCAGGAGCAGGTGGGAGGCGTCGAACCGCTCGCGCAGCCCGTCCAGGGTGTCGGCGATGTCCCGCTCGGTGGGCATGAACACGAGGATGTCGCCGCCGTCGGCCCGGTCGGCCAGTTCCTCCACCGCGGCGACGGCCCGCTCCACGTAGGTGGCGGTCTCGCCGTCTTCGTCCTCCGGCAGCTCCTCGTGCAGGGTGGTGATCGGGAAGGTGCGGCCGCTCACGGTGAGCACCGGCGCATCGCCGAAATGGCGGCTGAAGCGCTCGGCGTCGATGGTGGCCGAACTGATGATCAGCTTCAGGTCCGGCCGGGCGGGCAGCAGGTTTTTCAGGTAACCGAGCAGGAAATCGATGTTCAGGCTGCGCTCGTGCGCCTCGTCCACGATGAGGGTGTCGTAGCGTTCGAGCCGCGGGTCCTGACGGGTTTCGGCCAGGAGCACGCCGTCGGTCATGAACTTGACCAGGGTGTCGGCGGTGGTCTGGTCATGGAAGCGGATCTTGGCGCCGACCCGGTTCGGGGCGCCGATCTCCTCGGCCAGCCGGTCGGCCACGGCCAGGGCGGCGATGCGCCGGGGCTGGGTGCAGCCGATCATGCCGGCCGTGCCGCGGCCGGCCTCGAGGCACATCTTGGGCAGCTGGGTGGTCTTGCCGCTGCCGGTGTCGCCGATGACGATGAGCACCGCATGCTCGCGGATGGCGGCAACGATATCGTCGCGCCGCTCGCTCACCGGCAGGGCGGCGGGATAGGAAAGGTGCATGAAATTACGGAATCTTTCTTGAGGATGGGGGAGCGTTCGGGGTATACTGGCGGTGTTTGCCGTCGTTGTGGCCTGTATACCTGAATTTTTCGGCCATCACACCTGAAATAGCCAAACGGAGAATACACCATGAAAGCGATCAGAAAGGCCGTCATTCCGGTGGCGGGGCTGGGCACGCGGTTCCTGCCGGCCACCAAGGCCATCCCCAAGGAGATGCTCACCATCGTCGACCGGCCCACCATCCAGTACATCGTCGAGGAGGCGGTGGCCTCGGGCATCGAGCAGATCGTCCTGGTCACCAGCGCCGGCAAGTCGGCCATCGAGAACCAT
>JAGODN010000323.1 GCA_017998195.1 Desulfobulbus sp.
TCGACAAGGAGGATGTTCGTCTGGTCATCCACGCCGATATCCCGGGCTCGCTGGAAAACTACCTGCAGGAGTCCGGCCGGGCCGGCCGGGACCGCCAGGCCGCCGAATGCATCCTCATCTTCGACGACCAGGACATCGAAAAGCAGTTTCGCCTGAGCAGCAGTTCCATGCTCAGCCGGGACGAGATCGCCCGCTTTCTGCGCGGCATCCGCCACGTGGCCCGCGGCGAAAACACCGTGGTGCTGACCGCCGGCGACCTGCTCCGCCTCGACGTGGTCGAGGTGGAGCCCGACCTGCACGACGGCGACACCCGGGTGCGCACGGCCCTGGCCTGGCTGGAACGGGCCGGCTACCTGCAGCGAGACGAGAACAGGACCAGCATCTTCCAGGGCAAGCCGACGGTCAGCAGCCTGGAGGAGGCGGCGGAACGCATCGCCTCCATGGGTCTTTCCGCCCGACAGCAGCAGCGCTGGCTGGCCATCCTCGGGGAACTGATGGTGCGGGACCGCGAGAACCGTCCGTTCAGCGCCGACGAACTGGCCAGCCTGGCCCCCTTTGCGACCATGCAGGGCGACCTGCAGACCGAGACCGAGACCCAGCGGGTTATCCGCACCCTGCACGACATGGCCGGCCAGGGCATCCTGGAAAAATTCACCCTGCTCAGCGCCTATGTCCGCCACCGGGTCAAGGACAGTTCGGACAAGCTGCTGCAGCAGGTCGTCCGCCTGGAAAACGACTTCCTGAAAACCCTCGCGGAACTGGTCCCGGACCCTGACCCGGAAGCCCGGTTGGAACTGGACCTCCGCCAGGTGAACCAGGTGATGATCGACTGCGGGCATGGCAACAGCTCGCCGACCGCCCTGCGCCAGCTGCTCTACGGCCTGAGCCGCGACGGCAAGGGACTGGCCGGCAGAAAAGGCAGCCTCTCGTTCAAACCCCGCGGCAACAACCGGTTCGCGGTCGTGCTGCTGCGGGACTGGGTATCGATCCTCAAGACGGCCGAAATCCGCCAACTGGCCGCCCAACGCACGCTGGAGACGATCACCACCACCCTGCCGCCCGAAGTCAAAGGTGCGAACCTGCTCGTCGAATTCACCCTCGAGCAGATCGTCGCCGCCCTGAAGGGGGATTTGCTGCTCGCCGCCAAACTCCAGGATCCGCTGGCCGCCGCCGAACGGGCCCTGACCTTTCTGCATGAACAACGGGTGATCGATCTGCAAAACGGCCTGGCTGTGTTCCGCCAGGCCATGACCATCAGACTGAACCCGGAGGCCAGGTCGCGACGGTATGCGCGGGCCGATTTCCAGCCGCTGCAGACCCATTACAGCGAGAAGACCTTCCAGATCCACGTCATGAACGAGTACGCCCGCCTGGCCCTGGGCAGGATCAGCGGCGCCTGGCAGTATGTGGCCTCCTATTTCAACGACGACAAGGAACAGTTCATCAAACGGTTTTTCGCCGGCAGGGAAAAGCTGCTGGAACGGGCGACCTCCAACCAGTCCTACGCCCGGATCGTCGACGACCTGAAAAACCGGGCCCAGGAACGGATCGTCACCGCCAGGGAGGACCGAAACCTGCTCATCCTGGCCGGCCCCGGGGCCGGCAAGACCCGGGTGGTCGCCCACAGGGTGGCGTATCTGCTGCGGGTGCTGCGGATCAAGCCAAGGGCGATCCTGGTCCTGTGCTTCAACCGCAGCGCCATCCACAGCCTGCGCAAACGGCTGCGCGATCTTGTCGGTGACGACCTGGCCGGGGTGACGCTGCTGACCTTTCACGGCCTGGCCCTGCGCCTGACCGGCAGATCCCTTGCCGCCGGCAGCGGGCCGGGGGAACGGGAGGCTGTCGATTTCGACCGGGTGATCGACGAGGCGATCCGCCTCCTCCGGGGAGAGACCGAGGTCATCGGCCTGCAGGACATCCCGCCCGACGAGGCGCTCATCGGCCGGTTCAGCCATATCCTCGTCGACGAGTACCAGGATGTCGACGCGGCCCAGTACGAACTGGTGTCCCTGGTGGCCGGCAGGAGCCGGGTGGAGGGGGAGCGGAAAATGGCCATCCTCGCGGTCGGTGACGACGACCAGAACATCTACCGGTTCCGCGGGGCGAGCGTCGAGTTCATCAAACGATTTCAAAGCGACTACCGTGCCGAGGTGCACCACCTGGTCGAGAACTATCGATCCACGGCCCACATCATCGCCGCGGCCAATGGCCTCATCGCACGGAATATCGACCGGATGAAGACCGATGCGCCGATCCGCATCAACGCGGCCCGGCAAAACCTGCCGCCCGGTGGCAACTGGCAGCGCCACGATCCCGTTGCCCAGGGGAAGGTGCAGGTGCTCGAGGTGGCCGATCGCGCCATGCAGGCGGTGGTGCTGCTGGACGAACTGGAGCGCCTGCGCCGGGGAGGACTGATCGATCTGGGCCGCTGCGCCGTTCTCGGCCGGGAATGGAAAGACCTCGACCCGATCCGCTCCGCCTGCGAAGACCGGAATCTGCCCGTCAGCCTCTGCTGGGGACGCCATGGCCGGTTTCCGAGGCTGACCCGAATTCGGGAGAATGCGACCATGCTCGAGTGGTTACGCACCATTCGCGCGGAAACCAGGGACGGCAGCGCCCTGCTCGCCATGTTTGCGCGGCTGTGCCCGGTGCCCACGGCCTGGAGTGACAACCTGAAACGCGTTCTCCTGGATTGGGCGGAGGAAACGGGCGGCTCCCCACAGCCTGTTGCGGCCATCGAGGAGTACCTGTATGAAACCCTGGCCGAGCAGAACCGGGCGAAGACCATGCACAACGGCCTGTTCCTGGCCACTGCCCACGCCGTGAAAGGGCTGGAATTCGATCACGTTTTCGTGCTCGGCGACAGCTGGCGCGAAGGCGCGGGGGCGGCCATGGAGGACGAGCGGAGGCTCTATTACGTGGCCATGTCCCGGGCGCGCGAGACCCTGCACCTCTTTTCGCTGGCCGCGTCGACCAACCCGCACACCCGCAGCCTTGCCGGCGAATTTCTGATGCGCAGAACACCCGGGCCCACCGGTTCGCGGATCCCGGAGGCGCGCTCCTACCACCTGCTGGGCATGGACGACCTGTTCATCGACTTCGCCGGCATGAAACCGGAGCAGCACCCTGCCCGCCAGGCGCTCGAGTCGTTGTGGAGCGGGCACACGGTGCGGATCGCACCCCGGAACAGCCAGTTGGAACTGATCGACGACAAGGGTTGTGCCATCGCCCGGTTGTCCAAAAAAGCCCAGGCGCACTGGCAAGGTCGCCTGGCAACGATCAGGGAAATCCGCGTGGTCGCCATGGTCCGACGGTACCGGGACGACGTGACCGAGCAGGAGTACCGGTCACGATGCCATGGGGAGCGCTGGGA
>JAGODN010000324.1 GCA_017998195.1 Desulfobulbus sp.
GGGCCACCCTGGCCGCTGCCCTGCAGGCCCGGCTGCGGCTCGAGCGCCAGCCCGAGGTGATCGAGTGCGTGGACATCTCCAACCTCCAGGGCAAGCAGGCGGTGGGCTCGCTCGTCTGTTTCGTGCACGGCGACAAGGCGGCCGGCCGCTATCGCCACTACCGCATCCGCTCCCAGGACACCCCGGACGACTACGCCATGATGGGGGAGGTGCTCGCCCGGCGGCTGGAAAAAGGGCTGGAGCGCGACGACCTGCCCGACCTCCTGCTGCTCGACGGCGGCAAGGGCCAGCTGCAGGTGGCCGTGGCCGCGCTCGCCCGCTTCGACGTGGGCGGCCGCATCGACCTGGTCGCCATTGCCAAGGAAAAGGCCGAGGAGGGCGAAAAACTGTTCCGCCCGGGCCGCAAGAACCCGGTCCTGCTGCCCGCCCATTCACCGGTGCTGCTCTACCTGATGCGCATCCGCGACGAGGCGCACCGCTTCGGCATCACCTTCCACCGGCGGCTGCGCGGCCGCGAACAGCTCCAGAGCCGGCTGGATGCCATCGAGGGCATCGGCCCGAAACGCAAGCAACAGCTGCTGCGCACCCTGGGCAGCCTGCGCCGGGTGGCCGAGGCGGACCTCGACACCCTCGCCGCGGTGCCGGGCATCGGCCCGGAACTGGCCCGGCAGATCCACACCAGCCTGCACGGAGAAGACCATGGAACCGGATGAGCGCACCCTGGCGCGGCTGAAACCCGGCTGCATCTGCAAGGGGGTGCGCCTGATCCGGTTGATCGAGGCCATCGAGGCCGGCGCCACCAGCTTCGACGAGGTGGCCGCGGCCTGCGGCATCGGCGACGGCTCCTGCGGGGGCAAACGCTGCGGCCGCAAGGTGGCGGAACTGCTCGGCAACCCCGAAACCGAAGCGGACGACTGGTAAACCCCGCGCCCACACCGCTCCCCTCTGCCCTGCCCGTTCGCGTTGCCCCGCCCCGGTCGCCCCGGTCGCGGCCAATTCCCCGCAGGACCAAGGAAACCTTGCCAGATCCACCGCGAATGGCTACATTGTCGCGTAATTTCAAACATCTCAGAAAATTCACACAAGGAGTATGCATGCAATTTGCTGAACTGCCCCTGCCGGAGAGTGTCCGCAAGGGCATCGCCGAGGCCGGGTTCACCGAGTGCACCCCCATCCAGGCACTGACCCTGCCCATCACCCTCGCCGGCCGCGACATCGCCGGCCAGGGCCAGACCGGCACCGGCAAGACCGCGGCCTTTCTCATCACCCTGTTCAACCGCCTGCTGGAAAACGCCACCGACAGCCCCCACCCGCGCGCCCTCATCCTCGCTCCCACCCGCGAGCTGGTGGTGCAGATCGAAAACGACGCCCGCCTGCTCGGCATGCACTGCGGTTTCAGCATCCAGGCGGTGTTCGGCGGGGTCGACTACCAGAAGCAGCGCGAGGGGCTGCGCCAGGGCGTGGACGTGATCATCGCCACCCCGGGCCGGCTGATCGACTACCTCAAGCAGAAGGTGTTCAGCCTGCAGGCCATCGAGATGCTGGTCATCGACGAGGCGGACCGGATGTTCGACCTCGGCTTCATCGCCGACCTGCGCTACATCATGCGCCACCTGCCGCCGTTCGAGAAGCGCCAGAACCTGATGTTCTCCGCCACCCTCAACGCCCGGGTGATGGAACTCGCCTACGAGTTCATGCAATCCCCGGAACAGGTGGTGGTCGAGGGCGAGCGGATCACCGCCGACGCCATCGAGCAGGTGCTCTACCATGTCAGCCGCCGGGAGAAGTTCCCGCTGCTGCTCGGCCTGCTCAAGCGCGACAACATGCAGCGCACCATCATCTTCGCCAACACCAAGCGCGAGGCCGAGAACCTGTACGCCCGCCTGGCGGCCAACGACTTCGCCTGCCGGCTGATCTCCGGCGACGTGGCCCAGGAGAAGCGGCTGCGCATCATGCGCCAGTTCAAGGAGGGCAGCCTGCCGATCCTCATCGCCACCGACGTGGCCTCGCGCGGCCTGCACATCGAGGGCGTCAGCCACGTGATCAACTACGACCTGCCCGAGGACCGCGAGGACTACGTGCACCGCATCGGCCGCACTGCCCGTGCCGGCGCGCGCGGCAAGGCGATCAGCTTTGCCGACGAGGTGGGCGCGCTCAACCTGGAAGACATCGAAGAGTACATCGGCGACAAAATCCCGGTGCAGTGGGCCGAGGACGACCTGTTCGTCACCGACTTCGTCCAGCCGCCGCGCTCGCGCAAACCCGCCCAGGGCCGCGGCCGGGGTGACGGCCGGGGCAAGTCCGAAGGCCGCGGCAAAAGCGAAGGCCGCGCCAAGACCGAAAGCTCCGGCCGGCCGCGTCGCCGGCGCCGCTCCACCACCGCCTGATTCCCCCCTGTCCGCACCGGCCGGGCCTCCTGCCCGGCCCGGGTCGCGGCTACCTACCTCCGCCCCCGCCCGCCCCATGAGCCGAACAAGCCGCCGGACCTTTCTCCGCTCCCTGGCCGTCCTTGCGGCGGCCACGACCCTGCCGGCCTGCGGCGTGCTCTGCCCGGGCGGCGGTTCCGCGCCCCGCCGCATCGTCGTGCTCGGCGACCCGCACCTGCCCGGCCCGAACCTGGCCGCCAAGGAACAGCTGCGCGCCCAGGTCGACAGCTGGGACGACGTCGATCTGCTGGTGGCCATGGGCGATGTCTGCGAGATCGACGGCAACGAGGACGAGTACGCGGCGGTGCGCGCCTATTTCGCGGCCATGCGCACCCCGCACGTGGCCATCTCCGGCAACCACGACTACTACTTCCGCGACATGGCCGACACCGAGGGCCACTACCGGATCTCGCCACCGGATGAGCAGGCGGTCAAGCTCGAACGCTTCCGCCGGACCTTCAACCTCCGCCGGCTCTACTCCAGCCGCCGGCTGGGCGGCTACCTGCTCGTCTTTCTCTCCACCGACCACCAGAAGTTCGGCACCGGTATCGGCCCGGAACAGCAGGTCTGGCTGCGACGGCTGCTGGCCCGCAACCGGCGCACGCCGACCATCGTCTTTTTCCACGCGCCGCTGCGCGGCACCCAGGCCAAGTTCCGCCACTACATCGACCGGCCCAGCGCCATCGCCCAGCCCGAGGGCGCGGTGCACGGCCTGCTTGCCGCCAACCCGCAGGTCTTTCTCTGGGTGAGCGGCCACACTCACACCCCGCCCACCGAGCCGAGCTTTGCCGCGCCCATCAACCGGTATGACGGCCGGGTGACCAACATCCACTCCACCGACCTGCGCGGCGCCACCCTATGGACCAACTCGCTCTACCTCCACCCGGACCGGGTCGAGGTGCGCACCTTCGACCATACCGCGAACCAGTGGCTGCCCCACCTGGAC